>NZ_JAPVZB010000002.1:0-262705 GCF_041432125.1 Streptococcus sp. 20925_1_77 | reverse complement strand
ACAATTGAGATGCTGGGACTTTTGTCCCAGCCTCTTTTTTATCCAGTGGATCTGTGTCAAATGTGGTATAATGAAAGGTAAGAATTTATTGGATAGCGGAGAGTTTCCATGCAACATTCCCCCTGGCATGAAGCCATCAAATCCCATCTTCCGGAAGGGTATTTTCATCAGATTAATGACTTTATGAATGAGGTCTATAGCCAAGGAGTGGTTTATCCACCTCGTGACAAGGTCTTTAAGGCCTTGCAGACGACAGAGATGGATCAGGTCAAGGTCTTGATCCTAGGCCAGGATCCCTACCACGGACCGGACCAAGCGCAAGGCTTAAGTTTTTCTGTGCCGGATCATGTCCCAGCCCCTCCTTCTTTGCAAAATATTCTCAAAGAATTGCGCTCAGACATTGGGGAGAAGCGTTCCCATGATTTGACCTCCTGGGCAGAGCAAGGAGTGCTCTTGCTCAATGCCTGCTTGACGGTTCCAGCTGGTCAGGCTAATGGTCATGCAGGACAAATTTGGGAGCCTTTCACAGATGCTGTGATCAAGGTGGTCAATGAGTTGGAGGAGCCAGTTGTCTTTATCCTCTGGGGATCTTATGCCCGTAAGAAAAAGCCTCTGATTACCAACGATCGACATTTGGTCCTTGAATCAGCTCACCCAAGTCCCTTATCGGCCTACCGAGGATTTTTTGGTTCCCAACCCTTTTCAAAAACCAATCAATTTTTGAAAGAGGCGGGACGCGAGCCGATTGATTGGTTAAGATAGGAGAAAGAAATGCCACAATTAGCAACGATTTGTTACATTGACAATGGGAAAGAATTTCTCATGTTGCATCGCAATAAAAAGCCCAATGATGTCCATGAAGGTAAATGGATCGGAGTTGGTGGAAAATTAGAACGCGGGGAAACCCCACAGGAGTGTGCGGCGCGTGAGATTTTTGAGGAGACCGGCCTTAGAGCTAAGCCAGTCTTGAAAGGGATTATTACATTTCCGGAATTTACTCCAGATTTGGACTGGTATACCTATGTCTTCAAGGTAACAGATTTTGAGGGAGAACTGATCGAGTGTAACGAAGGAACCTTGGAGTGGGTGCCTTATGATCAAGTCCTCTCAAAACCAACCTGGGAAGGGGACCACACCTTTGTCGAGTGGTTGTTAGAGGATAAACCCTTCTTTTCTGCAATGTTTCGCTATGACGGCGACCGCTTGTTAGAGTCGCATGTTGATTTTTATGAATAAAGGAGAATGCAATGGTTGTCATTAAAAATGGTCGCGTAATGGATCCCAAGACCGGCTTGGATCAAGTCTGTGACCTTCGTATCGAAGGAAAGAAAATTGTAGAGATCGCTGAAAACCTCCCAACGGATGGACAAGAAGTCCTTGATGCTACTGGTCTGGTTGTGGCACCTGGTTTGATCGATGTACACGTGCATTTCCGCGAACCCGGTCAAACTCATAAAGAAGACATCCATACGGGTGCCTTAGCCGCAGCTGCTGGTGGTTTTACTCGAGTGGTCATGATGGCCAATACCAATCCGACCATTTCAGATATTGCGACCTTAGAGGAAGTCTTAGCTTCTGCAGCCAAGGAAAATCTTCACATTCATACGGTTGCGACGGTGACTAAGAACTTTGACGGTCAACACCTGACAGATTTTGAAGGCCTGCTTAAGGCTGGTGCAGTAGGATTTTCAGATGATGGGATTCCCCTTCAAAGCACTAAGGTTGTCCGTGAAGCTTTGGAAGAAGCTAAGCGTCTAGGGACCTTTATTAGTCTGCATGAAGAAGACCCTGAGTTGAATGGCATTCTTGGTTTGAATGAAAACATTGCCAAGGAACACTTCCATGTCTGTGGGGCGACGGGTGTAGCCGAATATTCAATGGCTGCGCGTGATGCCATGATTGCCCATGCGACAGGTGCCCACCTTCATATCCAACACCTTTCCAAGGAAGAAAGTGTCAAGGTGGTGGAATTTGCCCAAGGGTTAGGAGCTCATGTGACGGCAGAAGTGGCACCTCAACACTTTTCGAAAACAGAAAGTCTCCTCTTGACTAAGGGAAGCAATGCCAAGATGAATCCACCCCTTCGCTTGGAATCTGACCGCCTAGCAGTGATTGAAGGCTTGAAGTCAGGCGTCATCTCTGTGATTGCGACGGATCACGCGCCTCACCATGCGGATGAGAAGAATGTTCCTGATATTACCAAGGCACCATCTGGAATGACCGGTCTTGAAACCTCACTTTCTCTTGGTTTGACCTACTTGGTGCATGCAGGACATTTGAGCCTCATGCAATTGCTTGAAAAGATGTCCTATAATCCAGCACGTCTCTATGATTTTGATGCTGGCTATATTGCTGTGGATGGACCAGCAGATTTGACCCTCTTTGATCCGGAAGCAGATCGCCTGGTATCGGATCATTTCGCGTCAAAAGCTGGAAATTCCCCATTTGTGGGTGAAACATTAAAAGGGAAAGTGGCTTATACTATCTGTGATGGACAAGTGATTTTTCAAGGATAAGCGATCGTATTCATATGAATCTTAAAAAAATGATGCAAGGCTTGGTTTTCTTTTTAACCAGCCTTCTTGTCTTTGTCTTTCTATTTCGTGCTTTGCTACCAACTGCGTCTCCTCGTATGACCAAACCCAAAACAGCTGCAAAAGAAACCACCTATACTTATGTAGCTCTAGGAGATTCACTGACCAAAGGTGTGGGTGATAGCACCAATCAAGGTGGTTTTGTGCCCATCCTTGCCCAAAGTCTGTCCAATGAAAATGATGGCCAGTACCAGCCTGTCAACTATGGTGTGGCTGGAAATACAAGTGCTCAGATTTTAGATCGACTCAAGAAGCAAACAGACCTTCAGAAGGATCTCAAGAAGGCGCATGTCATGACCTTAACGGTTGGAGGAAATGATCTACGCAAAGTCGTTGTCGATCATCTGAGTGATTTTTCTCTATCAGATATCCAAAAACCGCTCAAGAATTATACAGCAAACCTCAAAGAAATTATCACAAAGGCCAGAAAGGACAATCCCCATCTTCCTATTTATGTAGTGGGGATCTACAATCCTCTTTACCTGAATTTTCCTGAATTAACCAGTATTCAGACGGCTGTAGATCGTTGGAATGAGACGACGGAAGAAACCATCGCGCAATTTGATCAGGTCTATTTCGTTCCGATCAATGATCTGCTATATAAAGGAATTGATGGCAAAATGGGTGTGTCAGAAATTAGTGACGGGAAGACAACCGTTATCAATGATGCCCTGTATGAAGAGGATAGTTTTCACCCCAACAATACGGGCTATGAAAAGATGAAACAAGCAATATTGGAGAAAATCAATGCCACGAAGAAAACTTGGAGTCAAAAATAATCCCATAAAAGAGAAGATTCCCTTCCTTCAAAAAATCAATATTTGGAAATGGTTGTTTTTAGGCTTGGTCAGCCTTCTCTTAGCCTTCGCTTTAGTCGTGCAAGGACGCTTAGCAACGCCAAGAGAAGATGTTAGCCAGCTTCATCAAGCAGTTGGCACCAAAGATGTCAAAGTTGGAACTATGACAACGACTCGTGATCAACTCAATGATACCATCAAATCGCTTCTGAAAAAATATAAGCTGTCCGACTACAAGGTCTATGCGGATAATCAGCAAATCCTCTTAGAAGGACAGTTGGGTCTCTTAGGAAAGGCCTATCCCTTATATATTTACTTTCAACCATCCAAGTTGGAAAACGGGAATATTCTCTTAACAGTAAAGGATTTTTCAGTCGGTACCTTTCAAATTCCTCAAAAAATGGTTTTGCGGCTTTTGAACAAAAATAAAAATATCCCAGATTTTATCCAGATTTCGCCAAAAGAGTCTACCATCACCATTGTATTACCTGAAATTGATAATGACTTTGGAATCTATGTCAAGGCCAATACCATTGATCTCTATAATGACAAGATCGTTTTTGATTTGTATCAGAAGAAGTAGGGGAAAAGGGGATATTTAGATTGATGGAAAATTGTATTTTACATAAAACAACTAGAATAATGCTTAAAATAAAAACGATAGTTACTATTAGGCTTATTTAATAAATATTGAAACTTTCCGCCGTGATAAAAGTGCTAGAAACACTTTTGTTTCTAGCACTCGGAATTATTGAGACCTTAGGCTCAATAATTAGTCATGGAACTTCTTTGAAGTTCGCTGACGTCCGTCTTCACCTAAGGAAAGTTTCTAAGATGACTTTATCTTCAATCTAATTAGAACTGAAAGCTCTATTTTGTTTCTATTCAAAAAATTCAGAATATTACAGAAAATTCTTGACATTGCTTTTTCCCTATGCTAAAATACTAAACAAGACATTGAACAAAGGAGAAAGTCAAACATGAAAACAGCTAAGTTTATTCAATTTGCTTTGTTGTTGAGGTATAAGGGCTAGTGCAGAAGCATTAGTCCTGTTTGGCTTACCAAGCGGGCAAAAACATCTCGCTTGGTTAACCGAGTGAGATGTTTTTCTTTATATCCACTACATAGAAATGAGGAGACCCTATGCGTAAAGTTGAATTTTTAGATACCAGCCTTCGGGATGGCGAACAGACTCCAGGAGTTAATTTCTCTATCAAAGAAAAGATTGCCATTGCTAAACAATTGGAAAAATGGGGCATTTCTGCTATTGAAGCAGGTTTTCCTGCAGCTAGTCCTGATTCCTTCACAGCTGTTCAAGAGATTGCCAAGGTCTTGACCAAGACAGCCGTGACAGGTTTGGCCCGTTCTGTCAAATCAGATATTGATGCTTGTTATGAAGCCTTGAAGGATGCTAAGTATCCACAAATTCACGTCTTTATCGCAACGAGCCCGATTCACCGGGAGTTTAAACTCAACAAGACCAAGGAAGAAATTCTTGAATCGATCAAGGAACACGTTTCTTACGCTCGCTCAAAATTTGAGATTGTGGAATTTTCTCCCGAAGATGCTACCCGGACAGAATTGGATTTCCTCTTGCAAGTCGTACAGACTGCAGTCGATGCTGGTGCTAGCTATATCAACATTCCTGATACAGTCGGTTTCACGACACCAGCGGAGTATGGTGCCATTTTCAAATACTTGATTGACCATGTCAAGACAGATCGCGAGATTATCTATTCACCTCATTGCCATGATGACCTAGGAATGGCCGTGGCGAATAGCCTCGCTGCTGTTAAAAATGGTGCCCGTCGTGTCGAAGGAACCATTAATGGGATCGGGGAGCGGGCCGGCAATGCGGCACTTGAAGAAGTAGCAGTTGCTCTCAATATTCGCGAAGACTATTTCCAAGTGGAAAGTCCGATTGTCCTTAATGAAACCATCAACACTTCTGAGTTGGTCTCTCGGTACTCTGGTATTCCAATTCCTAAAAACAAGGCGGTTGTTGGTGGCAATGCCTTCTCACACGAGTCTGGTATTCACCAAGACGGGGTTCTTAAAAATCCTCTTACTTATGAAATCATCACCCCTGAGCTGGTGGGTGTCAAGAGCAATAGCCTCCCTCTTGGAAAATTGTCTGGTCGCCATGCCTTTGTCGAAAAACTGCATGAGTTGGGACTGGAATATACAGAAGAGGACATCAAGCCGTTGTTTGCTAAGTTCAAATCTCTGGCAGACAAGAAACACGAGATCACAGATGCCGATATCCGCGCCCTTGTTGCCGGTACAGCAGTGGAAAATCCAGAAGGATTCCAATTTAATGATCTCCGCTTAACCACCAATGCAGACGAAACGATTACAGCAGCGGTTAGCCTCCGCAATGAAGAAGGGGAAGTACTTGAATTCCTTGCCAATGGTCAAGGGTCGGTTGAAGCCATCTTTAATGCGATTGATAAATTCTTCAACCAAACCGTTCGCTTGACATCTTACAATATCGATGCAGTGACAGATGGGATCGATGCCCAAGCCCGCGTCTTGGTATCCGTGGAAAATGTCGATACAGATACGATTTTCAATGCCTCTGGTTTGGACTTTGACGTATTGAAAGCCTCTGCTATCGCTTATATCAATGCCAACACGCTGGTTCAAAAAGAGAATGCGGGTGAGATGGGACGAGCTGTCTCCTACCGTGATCTTCCACAAGCCTAAGAGGAAATAAACATGACGAAGAAAATTGTAACACTTGCAGGAGATGGGATTGGCCCTGAGATCATGACAGCTGGACTAGAGGTCCTCGCAGCCGTTGCTCCCAAAATTGGCTTTGATTATAGTCTAGAAGACAAAGCTTTTGGGGGTGCTGGGATTGATGCTGCTGGCCACCCACTTCCCCAAGATACTCTACAAGCAGCTAAAGGAGCGGATGCTATTCTTCTTGCAGCCATCGGAAGTCCTGAGTATGACAATGCTCCTGTTCGTCCAGAACAAGGCTTACTTGCTATTCGCAAGGAATTAAATCTCTTTGCCAATATTCGTCCTGTACGGATTTTTGACGCCTTGAAACACCTGTCTCCTTTGAAACCAGAGCGTATCGAGGGTGTCGACTTCGTGGTCGTGCGTGAATTGACAGGTGGGATTTATTTTGGAGAGCATATCTTAAAAGAAGATACAGCGCGCGATATCAATGATTACAGTGCGGAAGAAATTCGTCGGATTATGCACCAAGCCTTCAAGATCGCGCGAGGACGTGGCAAGAAAGTGACCAGTATCGATAAGCAAAATGTCCTTGCAACTTCAAAATTGTGGCGCCAAGTGGCAGAAGAAGTTGCCAAAGAATTTCCAGATGTGACCTTAGAGCACCAGCTTGTCGATAGTGCGGCCATGATCATGATTACCAATCCAGCCCGCTTTGATGTTGTAGTGACAGAGAATCTATTCGGAGATATCTTATCTGACGAATCGAGCGTCCTTCCTGGAACACTAGGCGTGATGCCGTCTGCCAGTCATTCTGACCAAGGACCAAGTATGTACGAACCGATTCATGGTTCAGCACCAGATATTGCAGGTCAAGGCATTGCCAATCCGATTTCCATGATCCTCTCTGTTGCCATGATGCTCCGAGACAGTTTTGGAGAAACAGCAGGTGCAGAAATGATCGAAGAAGCTGTCAATCAAACCTTGAATCAAGGAATCTTGACACGGGATCTAGGTGGTCAGGCTTCTACTGCAGAGATGACTGCAGCCATTATTGGGAATCTCTAAGATGACTTGGATAGATCGCTGTTTAGTGCTAATCGCAATTTGGAATAGTATCGTATTTCTGACCTATGGCTTAGATAAACGAAAAGCTATCCAAAACAGGTGGCGGATTCCTGAAAAGGTCCTGTTACTCGAGAGCTGGGTGCTTGGTGGATTCGGAGCTCTACTAAGTGGATATCTCTTTCACCACAAGGTGCGGAAATGGTATTTTCAAGCCACCTGGTGGGGCAGTAGCCTTCTTTTAGCAGGTGCCCTCTTTCTAATCCTTCAATGGATTTCTTAACAACAAGATAAATGGAGAAAGACGATGAGTGGAAAATCTATCTTTGATAAACTTTGGGACCGCCACGTGATTACAGGAGTGGAAGGGCAACCCCAACTCATGTATGTGGACCAACACTACATCCACGAAGTGACGAGTCCGCAAGCCTTTCAAGGATTACGGGACGCAGGACGCAAGGTCCGACGACCTGATTTAACCTTTGGAACCTTTGATCACAATGTTCCAACGGTCAATATTTTTGATATTAGAGATGTGATTTCAAAAGCCCAGATTGATAAATTAGCTGAGAATGTGGTGGACTTTGGGATTGATCATGCTGCCCATGGTTCTGCTAAGCAAGGAATCGTTCATATGGTGGGCCCTGAAACCGGTCGGACCCAGCCTGGGAAATTTATTGTCTGTGGAGACAGCCATACCGCAACCCATGGAGCCTTTGGAGCCATTGCCTTTGGGATTGGAACCAGTGAAGTGGAGCATGTCTTTGCCACCCAAACCATCTGGCAAGTCAAACCAAAGAAAATGTTGGTTGAATTCACCGGAACCCCACAAAAAGGGATCTATTCAAAGGATTACATCCTAGCTTTGATAGCGCGCTACGGTGTTGCTTGTGGAGTTGGCTATGTCGTAGAGTATCGGGGAGAAGCAATTGATCGCTTGACCATGGAAGAACGCATGACCATCTGTAACATGTCGATCGAGTTCGGGTCCAAAATGGGGATCATGAATCCAGATGAGACGACCTTTGACTACCTCCGAGGACGCGAATGTGTGCCAGATGATTTTGAGGACGCAGTAGCTGATTGGAAGACTTTGGTTAGTGATGACGATGCCGTTTATGATAAGGTCATCCGTTTGGATGTATCTGATCTTGCTCCAATGGTGACTTGGGGGACCAATCCTTCTATGGGAGTGGACTTTGAGACTCCTTTTCCAGAGATTCGAGACATGAATGATGAACGGGCTTATCATTATATGGATCTCAAACCTGGCCAAAAACCAGCAGACATTGAATTAGGCTATATCTTTATCGGATCTTGTACCAATGCCCGACTCAGTGATTTACAACTGGCTGCCCGTTTCGTAGAAGGGAAGAAAATTGCCCCTAATTTAACCGCCATCGTCGTTCCAGGTTCCCGTCCTGTCAAACGAGCAGCGGAGAAAATGGGCTTAGATAAGATCTTTATGGATGCTGGCTTTGAATGGCGTGATCCAGGATGCTCTATGTGTCTCGGGATGAATCCAGACAAGGTGCCGGATGGCGTCCACTGTGCCTCTACTAGCAACCGAAACTTTGAAGACCGCCAAGGATTTGGGGCTAAGACCCATCTCTGTAGCCCAGCAATGGCCGCTGCAGCAGCAATAGCCGGTCGCTTTGTCGACGTGCGCCAAATGCCAGAAGTCGAGTAAATGGAGGAAGCATGGAGAAATTTACCATTTATACGGGAACAACAGTTCCTTTGATGAACGATAATATTGATACCGACCAAATCCTCCCCAAGCAATTTTTAAAGTTGATTGATAAAAAAGGTTTTGGGAAATACCTCATGTATGCTTGGCGCTATTTGGATGACCAGTATACCGAGGATCCAGATTTTATCTTTAACAAACCAGAATACCGCAAGGCGACCATTTTGATCACTGGTGACAATTTTGGGGCTGGTTCCTCTCGGGAGCACGCGGCCTGGGCTTTAGCTGATTATGGCTTTAAAGTCGTTATCGCTGGCTCCTTTGGAGATATCCATTACAATAATGAACTTAATAATGGGATGCTACCAATAGTCCAGCCTTTAGAGGTTCGTCAAAAGCTGGCAAGCTTGAAGCCGACAGATGAGGTAACGGTGGATTTGGAAGAGCAGAAGATCATCTCGCCTGTTGGAGAATTTAGCTTTGAGATTGATGGGGATTGGAAGCACAAATTGCTCAACGGTCTAGATGATATTGGGATTACCCTCCAATATGAGGACTTAATCGCTACTTATGAGAAGAATCGGCCAGCCTATTGGCAATAAAAATTGTATAGTTAATTAAGAATTTTCAGAAAATATATTGAAGCTTTTTGGGAATTTTGATAGAATAGAAAAAAAGAAATAGAAGAGGACGAAATTTATGACAAAACACATTCAATGGGACGGAACACTTTCACAAGAAGGATTTGACATTTTGAAAGGAGAGGGTGGCTGTATCGTCTGCCCTACCAAAGTCGGCTATATCATCATGACCAGCGACAAAGCTGGCTTGGAACGGAAGTTTGAAGCCAAAGAACGTAACCGCAACAAACCAGGTGTCGTTCTTTGCGGAAGTATGGATGAACTTCGTGCCCTTGCTCAATTGAATCCTGAAATCGAAGCCTTCTACCAAAAACATTGGGATGAAGATATCTTGCTTGGTTGTATCCTTCCATGGCGTGAAGATGCCTATGCAAAATTGCAAGCTTTCGGAGATGGACGTGAAGAACTCATGACAGACGTTCGTGGAACTTCATGCTTTGTCATCAAATTTGGTAAAGCTGGTGAGCAAATCGCCAAAGAAATGTGGGAAAAAGAAGGTAAGATGGTTTACGCTTCTTCAGCCAACCCTTCCGGTAAAGGAAACCGCGGGAAGGTCGAAGGAATCGGTGAGCGCATCGAAGGTGCCGTGGACTTGGTCATTGAAGCCGATGATTATGTAGCATCTATCCAACCAGACAAGACCATTGAAACTCGCTATGAACAAGGTGTGATGGTCTCTATGGTTGATGCCGAAGGAAAACTCATCCCAGAACAAGGGGCAGGTAGCCGTTCTGTCAATACTTGTCCAGTTGTGATCCGTAAAGGATTGGATATCGATAAGATCATGATGCACTTATCTGATCATTTTAACTCTTGGAACTACCGCCAAGGGGAATACTATTAAGAAACAGAAAAAAGCATTCCATTTGGAATGCTTTTTTTGTGAAAGGATAAAAGATGGTATAATAGAGTCAAACGATGTTCCAATAGAAGGGGAAGTGGTATGGTCTCCAGAAAAGAATTTATCGATAAAGCCAATCAGGAAGGTTTTTCCTTCAACATCCAAATCCCATGGTGGACGTACAATAACTTCAAGTCATTGGTTTGGAGAAGAAGGCTCTCTGAGGAGCAACTCTATCAGATCTTTCTTTTACTTTGTAGAGAGGTAGAAGACCGGCAAATGCAAGCTGTAGCGGATAAGAGGAAGTATCAGACCGGATTTTATGTAGCTGCATGCAATGGTCGCGAGTTTCGCTTTGAGTTTGTATTCAAAAAGAATCAAGAACTAAGAGTTTATAATCTATTTGAAACAGTCAATGGTCGTAAGAAACTCACCCTGATGGATCTGCTTGATTACATAATGGATTGACGATGTATAGAAACAATAAGAGTTCACTACAGATTGATAAAAGAAAGAGTAGTTCTATGATTTCAAGAGATGCATTTTTAGAAAGAATCAACCAGGAGGGCTTCTCATTTAGCATTGAAATTCCTCGGAGAAGTTTTTCGGATTTTAAATCATTGGTTCGGAGAAGAAGAATTTCAGAAGAAGACCTCTATCAGCTGTTTTATGACTATTGTCAAGAACTAGAAAACTGTCTAAAAGAAGCAGGGGAGAAACGACGCTTGCTCTTCAATAAGTTTCCAGTTAGCCCCGTTCATGATAAATATAAAACAAAATTTGATAAAGTGGCACCCAACGGACGCGAATTCCGCTTTGAGTTTGTCTTTAGCAATGACAATCGTTTAAAAGTTTATCATCTTATCGAAACGGTTAATGGTCGTAGGAAAAAAACTCCTATGGAAATACTGATGGACCTAGTCGATGCTTTATAATGAGGATCTGTTCAAAAGTATAAGGGGGATCCAATCAAAAAAACTAGAGGATGTGCTCTAGTTTTTTGGTTGTTGATGGGTGATATTCTTTCCCCAAGGGATGAGATTTTCTTTTTTCTCTTTGATCCGTTGGATATTGTCCTTGTGACGAAGAATGATCAAGGTCGCTAGTGCCAAGACAATGATTGTAAAAAGTGGATCATAGCTGTGCAAGATCCATCCAGTCAAAGGAAGAAGGAGGACCGAAAGAATGGCGAGTAGCGCAACGGTAACACTCGAAAACGAAATCATACTGGTTAAATACAGGCTGGCTACAAAATAAACTGCTAAAATGAGTAGCAGGATAGGCGAGAAACCAAGTAAGACACCAGCACTCGTCGCCACTGCCTTTCCACCCTTAAATCCAGCAAAAATTGGGAAAGTGTGCCCCAAAACGGCTAAGAGACCAAAGACCATCGGCGAGATCCCCTGAATTCCAAAGAAAGTCGGAAGGAGAACGGCCAAAGTTCCTTTCAAGAAATCAATCGTAAAGACAATGACCCCAGCTTTCTTCCCTAAAATCCGAAAGGTATTGGTCGTTCCTGTATTGCCCGAGCCATGTTCCCGTAAATTTATATGGAAAAAGATTTTCCCAATCCATAATCCCGAAGGAATGGAGCCTAACAGATAGGCTAAAATTAAAACACTTATTTCTTTTATCATACTCTCATTATATCAAAAAGCCAACGATAGAAAAAGCAATTTCTGGAGTTCAAGTGTGACATCTGAAGAAAGTGTCCAGCCAGCTTTTTTTACTGAGATATAGAAATCTCCATATAAAGAGAAAAAATTTTGCAAAATTTCCTAAAAAACTGTAATATAGAAAAGATGAACAAACAGGAGGTTCCTTGTGGCAAAAAAGGAAATCAATATTAATAATTATAATGACGATGCCATTCAGGTACTAGAAGGGTTGGATGCAGTCCGTAAACGTCCAGGGATGTATATCGGATCGACCGACGGAAATGGCTTGCATCACATGGTCTGGGAGATCGTGGATAATGCGGTCGATGAAGCCTTGTCTGGCTTTGGCTCACAAATCGATGTAACGATTAATAAAGATGGTTCGCTATCGGTAGAAGACCAGGGACGTGGAATGCCGACCGGGATGCATGCTATGGGTAAACCAACCGTTGAGGTCATCTTTACGGTCCTCCACGCCGGAGGGAAGTTTGGTCAAGGAGGCTATAAGACATCTGGAGGTCTTCACGGAGTGGGATCTTCTGTCGTCAATGCCCTTTCTAGCTGGTTAGAGGTAGAAATTACTCGTGATGGAGCTGTCTACAAGCAACGTTTTGAAGATGGGGGAAAACCAGTTACGACCCTTGAAAAGATTGGCTCTGCTCCCAAGTCTAAGACAGGGACCAAGGTCACCTTCATGCCAGATCCAACCATCTTTTCAACGACGGATTTCAAATTCAATACCATTGCTGAGCGAATCAAAGAATCAGCCTTCTTGCTGAAGGACGTGACGCTGACGCTGACTGATCTACGTAAGGAAGAAGACAACCATGTGGCCTTTCACTATGAAAATGGTGTCCAAGATTTCGTAGAGTACTTGAACGAAGATAAGGAAACTTTGACACCTGTTCTCTACTTTAGTGGCGAATCAGATGGTTTCCAGGTAGAAGTGGCTATGCAATACAATGATGGCTACTCAGATAATATCTTGTCCTTCGTTAATAATGTCCGCACCAAAGATGGAGGAACCCACGAGACGGGTCTGAAGACAGCCATTACTAAGGCTATGAACGACTATGCAAGAAAGACAGGACTTCTCAAAGAAAAAGACAAGAATCTGGAAGGATCAGACTATCGTGAAGGTTTGTCGGCTGTTCTCTCTATCCTGGTTCCAGAAGCTCATTTGCAGTTTGAAGGGCAAACCAAAGACAAATTAGGAAGTCCCTTGGCTCGTCCAGTCGTCGATAGCATTGTTTCTGATAAATTGACCTTCTTCCTCATGGAAAATGGGGAGTTGGCTTCCAATCTCATTCGTAAGGCTATTAAAGCCCGGGATGCGCGTGAAGCCGCTCGTAAAGCGCGGGATGAAAGCCGAAATGGCAAGAAGAGTAAAAAGGACAAGGGACTTTTGTCTGGGAAATTGACACCAGCCCAGTCTAAAAATCCTAAGAAAAACGAACTCTATCTAGTCGAAGGAGACTCAGCCGGCGGTTCTGCCAAACAAGGGCGGGACCGTAAGTTCCAAGCGATTCTTCCACTTCGTGGGAAGGTTCTTAATACTGAGAAGGCCAATATGAGTGATATCCTCAAAAACGAGGAGATCAACACCATGATCTACACCATCGGTGCTGGCGTTGGGGCAGATTTCTCAGTGGAAGACGCCAACTACGATAAGATCATTATCATGACCGACGCAGATACGGATGGTGCCCACATTCAAACCCTCCTCTTAACCTTCTTCTATCGCTATATGCGCCCTTTGGTAGAAGCAGGTCATGTCTACATTGCACTTCCTCCTCTTTATAAGATGTCGAAAGGCAAAGGCAAGAAAGAAGAAGTAGCCTATGCTTGGACAGATAGCGAATTAGAAGAGTTGCGTCGGACCTTTGGCCGTGGAGCAACCCTTCAACGTTACAAAGGGTTGGGGGAAATGAATGCGGATCAGCTTTGGGAAACCACCATGAACCCAGAAACTCGTACCCTGATCCGTGTCACCATTGATGATTTAGCGCGTGCAGAACGCCGTGTTTCCGTCCTTATGGGTGATAAGGCTGCACCACGTCGTCAATGGATTGAAGATAACGTTAAGTTTACCTTAGAAGAAAATACAGTTTTTTAATCACTTTCTACTTATAAATTAAATAAGCTGGGATGTAGAAATGGTAAGGAATCGACATGAGTACTGATACAGAAATGATGAATCTGATTTTGCAGATAGCTGAGTCCTTGCAAGTGGAAGCAGTGGCCTTATCCGGTTCGCGAGCCAATCCTCGGGCACCCAAAGACGAGTTTCAAGATTATGATGTGGTCTATATCGTTGATGATCTAGAAGACCTGATTTCAGATTTATCCTGGTTGGATCAGTACGGAAACCGATTCATCGAACAGCACAACCGACTGGGACACCGTCGTCTGTATCTCATGCTCTTTGAAGATGGGAATCGCATCGATTTAACCCTCTGTCCCAAGGAGTCTATCCAAGAGTGGGTGGATAGCGAGGCTGGTTTCAAAGTCTTAAAAGATGACAAAGGTTTGTTTGACTCTTACATTCCTAGTCCGAAGCGCTACTGGACCGCTCCGCCTACCGAAGAAGATTTTGCAGCCTCCTGCAATGAATTTTGGTGGGTATCGGCTTATGTCGTCAAGGCCATTCGAAGAAAGCAACTCGTCTATGCGACTGATCATCTCTATAGCATTTGTCAGCAAGAACTCCTCAAGGTCTTAGCTTGGCAGGTGACAAGCGATAGGGGAGTAGTTGACATCGGAAAGAACTACAAGTACCTCTTCCACTATCTACCAGCTGAGCAAGAGAAGGAGTTCTCAGCTTTGCTTGATTTATCTAGTTTCGATAAAATCACTCATTCTTTATTTGCTACCATGAGGCTATTCAATCTAGAAGCTCAAATTCTGGCCCAAAAGATGGGGTTTACTTACGATAAGGAAGTAGCAGAGAAAATGATTTCTTATGCTAAAGAGAAACTTTCTAATCGTTAATGAATCTATTTTAAACTAAAAAAAGGATCCTTTGGTTACTTGGTGTAACCTAATTCCTTTTTCCTAAAAGACTACTCAACATTCTTTGAAAGGAGTTGAACACGCCCTCAGAGCTGTGTGAAAAAGATAAATTTCTAATTTTCACTTTGTATTTTAAGGGCTTTGTATCTTATGTCTAATATTCAAAATATGTCCCTAGAGGACATCATGGGGGAGCGCTTTGGTCGCTACTCCAAATACATTATTCAAGAACGGGCTCTTCCTGATATTCGGGATGGCTTGAAACCTGTTCAACGGCGGATTCTTTATTCTATGAATAAGGATGGCAATACCCATGACAAGGGCTACCGCAAGTCTGCCAAGTCTGTCGGTAATATCATGGGGAATTTCCACCCTCACGGGGACAGTTCTATCTATGATGCCATGGTCCGCATGTCTCAGGACTGGAAAAACCGTGAGATTCTAGTTGAAATGCACGGAAACAATGGTTCCATGGACGGTGATCCACCAGCAGCTATGCGTTATACGGAAGCTCGTTTGTCTGAAATTGCTGGTTATCTTTTGCAAGATATCGAAAAGAATACAGTGCCATTTGCCTGGAACTTTGATGATACAGAAAAAGAGCCAACTGTTTTGCCGGCAGCTTTTCCAAATCTTTTGGTCAATGGGGCTACAGGGATTTCAGCTGGTTACGCGACAGATATTCCGCCACATAACCTTGCTGAAGTCATCGATGCTGTGGTCTACATGATCGACCATCCATCTGCCAAGGTAGACAAACTCATGGAGTTTTTACCTGGACCTGATTTCCCAACTGGTGCCATTATCCAGGGACGGGATGAGATCAAGAAAGCCTATGAAACAGGTAAGGGCCGGGTGGTTGTTCGCTCTAAGACAGAAATCGAGCAACTCAAAGGCGGTAAGCAGCAAATCGTCGTTACCGAAATCCCTTATGAGATCAACAAGGCTGTTTTGGTCAAGAAGATCGACGATGTCCGTGTTAACAACAAGGTGGCCGGTATCGCAGAGGTTCGAGACGAGTCTGACCGAGATGGTCTTCGCATTGCCATTGAGCTCAAAAAAGATGCCAATGCAGATTTGATTTTGAACTACTTGTTCAAGTATACGGATTTGCAGGTCAACTACAACTTCAATATGGTAGCGATTGACAATTATACCCCTCGTCAAGTGGGGATTGTACCGATTCTCTCTAGCTACATTGCTCACCGTCGGGATATCATTGTCGCTCGCTCGCGCTTTGATAAGGAAAAGGCCGAACGGCGTCTCCATATCGTAGAAGGCTTGATTCGCGTCATTTCCATCCTTGATGAAGTGATTGCTTTGATCCGGGCTTCTGATAATAAGGCAGATGCCAAAGAAAACCTCAAGGTCAGCTACGATTTCACGGAAGAACAAGCTGAAGCTATCGTTACCTTGCAATTGTACCGCTTGACCAATACGGATATTGTCACCTTGGAAGAAGAGCATGCTAGTCTCAAGGAGCAAATCGCGACCTTGGCAGCCATCATTGGGGATGAACGGACTATGTTTAACCTTATGAAGAAGGAGTTGCGTGAAGTCAAGAAGCTCTTTGGGAATCAGCGTCGCAGTGAATTGCAAGACACTGCTAAAACGATCGAGATTGATACAGCCAGTCTCATTGTTGAAGAGGAAACCTTTGTCAGCGTAACCCGTGCTGGTTATATTAAACGGACCTCGCCTCGTTCTTTCAATGCCTCAACACTGGAAGAAGTCGGTAAGCGAGACGATGACGAGTTGATTTTTGTAGAGCCTGCTAAGACCACTCAGCATCTCTTACTCTTTACCAACTTGGGGAATGCCATTTATCGACCAATTCACGAATTGACAGATACCAAGTGGAAGGATATCGGAGAGCACCTCAGTCAGACCTTGACCAATTTTGAGCAAGAGGAAGAAATTCTCTTTGCGGAGATTGTGGATCAGTTTGAGGGAGTAACCTACTTTGCGGCAACTCAACAAGGACAAATCAAGCGTTTTGAACGAAAAGAATTGAGCCCATGGCGGACTTATCGTTCTAAATCGACTAAGTATGCTAAGCTAAAAGACCAAGACGACCGTATTGTAGCAGTAGCACCAGTTGTACTGGAAGATATCATGATCATTACTAAAAATGGTTATGGGTTGCGCTTCAATATTGAGGAGGTCCCCGTCGTAGGAGCCAAAGCAGCAGGGGTCAAAGCCATTAACCTCAAAGACGGAGATCAAGTTGCTGCCGCCTTTAAGTCAACGACTCCAAGCATGTACATTCTGACTCAACGAGGTAGTCTCAAACGGATGTTACAAGACGATATTCCTGTGACCAGTCGGGCTAAACGGGGACTACAGGTCTTGCGTGAGTTGAAAAATAAACCACACCGCGTCTTCAAGGCAGGTCCAGTCTTCACTGACCAGGGAGATTTTGATCTCTTTACGAGCCAAGAAGAAGTGGCAGAGCAAGATCAAATCCTTCAGATCACTTCCACAACGGGGCAGGTGACAGAAGTTGATTTGACACAATTAAGCATTTCTGAAAGAACAAGCAATGGATCCTTTGTCAACGATACCATTTCGGATCAAGAAGTTTTTTCAGCTACTATCAAATAAAAGAAGTCGTCGGTCCATTCTAGGACTGACTTTCTTTGAAAATAAATTTTCTGAAAATTGAAAATTTCGCTTGAAATTCTCATGAAATGGTGTACAATAGTGTACATAGATTGAGAAACTGAATCGACCTGCATCAGATCGACAAGGAATAGAAAAAATTAAAAGGAGCACTATCATGACAGTATCACTTGATTGGGAAAACCTTGGCTTTTCATATATGAAATTACCTTATCGCTATTTTGCACATTATCGCAATGGAGCTTGGGAAAAAGGGGAATTGACAGAAGATGCGACTTTGCATTTGTCCGAATCTTCTCCAAGTTTGCATTACGGTCAGCAAGCCTTTGAAGGGTTGAAAGCCTACCGTACAAAAGATGGAAGCGTCCAATTGTTCCGTCCAGATCAAAATGCTAAACGTTTGCAACGTACAGCAGATCGTTTGTTGATGCCTCAAGTTCCAACGGATATGTTTGTGGATGCTTGTAAGGCAGTTGTAAAAGCAAATGAAGAGTATGTTCCACCGTATGGTACAGGAGCTACCCTTTACCTTCGTCCTCTTTTGATCGGTATTGGAGATATTATTGGCGTAAAACCAGCAGATGAGTATATCTTTACTATCTTTGCCATGCCTGTCGGTAACTACTTTAAAGGTGGTTTGGTTCCAACGAACTTCTTGATTCAAGATGAGTATGACCGTGCTGCACCACATGGTACTGGGGCTGCAAAAGTTGGTGGGAACTACGCAGCTAGTATGTTGCCAGGTAAGATTGCGCATGATCGTAACTTCTCTGACGTGATTTATCTCGATCCAGCGACGCACACCAAGATTGAAGAAGTTGGTTCTGCAAACTTCTTTGGAATCACTGCTAATAACGAATTTGTGACGCCATTGAGTCCTTCTATCTTGCCATCGATTACCAAGTATTCTTTGCTTTACTTGGCAGAACACCGTCTTGGTATGACACCAATTGAAGGGGATGTCTTTATCAATGACTTGGATCGCTTTGTAGAAGCAGGAGCTTGTGGTACCGCAGCTGTCATCTCTCCAATCGGAGGTGTTCAACACGGGGATGACTTCCATGTTTTCTATTCTGAAACAGAAGTAGGACCTGTCACACGGAAACTCTATGACGAGTTGACCGGTATCCAATTTGGCGATGTCGAAGCACCAGAAGGATGGATTGTCAAAGTCGATTAAACCGAAAGCATCTGAGATCAAAGTGTCCAGGCTTCAATGAGAACAAGTCTTAACGAAAAGACGCAGTAGCTAATGTTTCTCTTCATTCGCTTTTAGGAATAGAAGGGTGACGAATGACTCTTGCGGGGGTGGGATAAAGAAGGAATTTCTAACTAAATTCTTTCTGACCCACTCCCTTTTCTCTTGCGTCATCAAGAGAATTTTTGTAAAATAGAAAAAGTGAAAAGAGGGTTGAAATGAGTAAAAAAGATAAGAAAATTGAGATTCAAATCGTTGATAGTAAAGTAACCGTCGGGAAAGACACTTTTGATGGATTCACTTTGTCCATTGGAAAGAAAACGATTGGTGAAATTGCAGACATGTCTGGTCAATTTGCCATTATCAAAAATGGAAATGTGGATTCTCTTTACAAAAAACTTGAAAAAGCCGTTGAAATTTTAATAGAAAATTATAATTTGAATAAATAAGGGCTTGCAATCATAGTAAATCAATGGTATAATAGATCCTGTTGATTTATATGGAGAGATAGCGAAGAGGCTAAACGCGGCGGACTGTAAATCCGCTCCTTCGGGTTCGGGGGTTCGAATCCCTCTCTCTCCATTTCATCCATGGGGTATAGCCAAGCGGTAAGGCAAGGGACTTTGACTCCCTCATGCGTTGGTTCGAATCCAGCTACCCCAGTTCTTAGGTAATATCAGATAAGTGATAAAATATCTATCCAGGTATTTTATTTCTTTATAGGATGAGTCGTTAAAGATTGTAGTTGATCTCATTGCGAGTGCTTGCTTAGGAAAAATAATTATAAGTATGTCAAGTTTTAGAAAACTTGATTGTTGGAGGATTTTTTAGATGAATGAATTTGAAGATTTGCTAAACAGTGTTAGCCAAGTTGAACCAGGTGACGTTGTTACTGCTGAAGTATTGACAGTTGACGCGAACCAAGCTAACGTTGCAATCTCTGGAACTGGTGTCGAAGGTGTCTTGACTCTTCGCGAATTGACAAACGATCGTGATGCTGACATCAACGACTTGGTAAAACCAGGTGAAACACTTGAATTGCTTGTTCTTCGTCAAGTAGTTGGTAAAGATACTGATACAGTAACTTACCTTGTATCTAAAAAACGTTTGGAAGCTCGCAAAGCATGGGACAAATTGGTTGGACGTGAAGAAGAAGTTGTTACTGTTAAAGGAACTCGCGCTGTTAAGGGCGGACTTTCAGTAGAATTTGAAGGACTTCGTGGATTTATTCCAGCTTCAATGCTTGATACTCGTTTTGTACGTAACTCTGAACGTTTCGTAGGTCAAGAATTTGATGCTAAAATCAAAGAAGTAGATCCAAAAGAAAACCGCTTTATCCTTTCACGTCGTGAAGTTGTTGAAGCTGAATCAGCTGCAGCACGCGCAGAAGTATTTGGTAAATTGAACGTTGGTGATGTTGTAACTGGTAAAGTTGCACGTATCACAAGCTTCGGTGCTTTCATCGACCTTGGTGGTGTTGATGGATTGGTTCACTTGACAGAATTGTCACACGAACGCAACGTATCACCTAAATCAGTAGTAACTGTTGGTGAAGAAATCCAAGTGAAAGTTCTTGACTTGAACGAAGAAGAAGGTCGTGTATCACTTTCATTGAAAGCTACAACACCTGGACCTTGGGATGGCGTAGAACAAAAATTGGCTGCTGGTGATGTTATCGAAGGAACTGTTAAACGTTTGACTGACTTCGGTGCATTCGTTGAAGTATTGCCAGGTATCGACGGACTTGTACACATCTCACAAATTTCACACAAACGTGTTGAAAATCCAAAAGATGTTCTTAAAGTTGGACAAGAAGTAACTGTTAAAGTTCTTGAAGTAAATGCTGCAGATGAACGTGTATCACTTTCTATCAAAGCTCTTGAAGAACGTCCAGCTCAAGAAGAAGGCGAAAAACAAGAAAAACGTCAATCTCGCCCACGTCGTCCAAAACAAGAAAAACGTGACTTTGATCTTCCAGAAACTCAAACTGGATTCTCAATGGCTGATTTGTTTGGCGATATCGAATTGTAATATTCAAAAAGCTTACCTTTCGGTAAGCTTTTTTTACTTGTAAAATTCTCGAGAATTTGATATACTATAACAGTTGCCACCCTTAGTGTAATGGATATCACGTAAGATTCCGGTTCTTGAGATGGGGGTTCGATTCCCTCAGGGTGGATGATTCATAACGAGGCTCCTCGGAGTCTTTTTTGCTCTTTCTTGGAGGAACATGCAATGACAGTAAAATTAATCGCCCATACCTTGATTGAGAAAGACGGGAAGTATCTGCTTATCAAACGCTCGAAAATAAAGCGAGGTCTCCCTGATGTCTATCCATCTAATTGGGATATTCCAGGTGGAAGTGTAGAAGAGAATGAATTGCCCAGAGAGGCTGCTCTACGTGAGGCTATGGAGGAGGTTAATCAAAAGCTTCGGATTAATAAGATTATCCACGAAGATAGTCAATTTGATGCCAGCAAAGATACTGTCTTTACACGCCTAGTTTATGCTGGCGAGATTTTGGAAGAGCGTGATTTTATATTAGATCCAGAAGAGCATACAGACTTTAAATGGATTTCTTCTTTGAAAGACATAGAGAGCAATCTCGTTGTGCCTTATTTGCTTGAAATCCTTGCTGACAAATCCAAATAAAGCAGCTAAAAAACATCCCCTTTTTAATAAGGAGATGTTTTTTTCTTAGTTTTTAGAAGCTTCTTGGAATTCAGGGTTTTTCCATGCTTCATCAATGATTGCTTGCAATTCATCAGCAGAAGCTTTCATTTTTTGTTGTTCCGCATCGTTCAATGGGATGTTCACTGGACGTACAATACCGTGTGCACCTACGATGGCAGGTTGACCGATAAAGACGTTGCTAACACCATATTGACCTTCTTGGAATACAGAAAGTGGAAGTACTGCATTTTCGTCATCAAGGATTGCTTTAGTGATACGAGCAAGGGCAACAGCGATACCGTAGTATGTAGCACCTTTTTTATTGATGATGGTGTAAGCAGCATCACGAACACCTTCGAACAATTCGATCAATTCAGTTTCTTGAACGTTTTGAGTGTCTTTAAGGAATTCTTCAAGGTTTACACCAGCGATGTTAGCGTGTGACCATACAGCGAATTCTGAGTCCCCGTGTTCACCCATGATGTAGGCGTGCACTGAACGAGCATCAACGTCCAATTTTTCAGCAAGTGCTTGACGGAAACGAGCTGAGTCAAGAGAAGTACCAGAACCGATAACGCGTTCTTTAGGGAATCCTGAGAATTTCCATGTAGAGTATGTCAAAACGTCAACTGGGTTAGCAGCTACAAGGAAGATACCGTTAAATCCTGATTCAATAACTTGTGTTACGATTGATTTGTTAATGGCAAGGTTTTTACCAACAAGATCAAGGCGAGTTTCACCTGGTTTTTGAGGAGCACCTGCAGTAATTACAACAAGGTCAGCATCCGCACAGTCAGCGTACTCAGCCGCATAGATCTTCTTAGGTGAAGTGAAGGCAAGGGCGTGGCTAAGGTCAAGCGCATCTCCAACAGCTTTTTCGTGCAATTGAGGAATTTCGATAATTCCAAGCTCTTGTGCAATTCCTTGGTTGACAAGTGCAAATGCATAAGATGAACCTACGGCACCGTCACCGACAAGGATAACTTTTTTGTGTTGTTTAGTCAAATCCATGAGTCTAAACGTCTCCTTCTTATTTTTTTGAGATAGATTCTCATACGATTTCATTCTACCACTTTTGAAAGTCTTTGTCATCTGAAACAGTATGAATCCTTGATGTAAACGTTTTTACGTTTGTGTTCCTAAGAAGAAAAATAGGCTAAAATGTGTTATAATAGTATGGTGAATTAAGTAAAGAGAGGCATTTTTTGAATGCAAGATAATAATCTAATTGATGTGAATTTAACATCAGAAATGAAGACGAGTTTTATCGATTATGCGATGAGTGTTATCGTAGCTCGTGCCCTACCTGATGTTCGGGATGGTTTAAAACCCGTTCACCGTCGTATTTTGTATGGTATGAATGAATTGGGTGTTTCGCCAGATAAACCACATAAGAAGTCAGCCCGTATCACAGGGGATGTTATGGGTAAATACCACCCACACGGTGATTCCTCTATTTATGAAGCCATGGTTCGGATGGCGCAATGGTGGAGTTATCGCTACATGTTAGTGGACGGTCATGGAAACTTTGGTTCCATGGACGGCGATGGTGCCGCTGCACAACGGTATACCGAAGCCCGTATGAGTAAGATCGCTCTTGAAATGTTGCGGGATATCAACAAGAATACAGTTGATTTCACTGATAACTATGATGCTAGCGAGCGCGAACCTTTGGTCTTACCTGCACGTTTTCCTAATCTTCTTGTCAATGGTGCTACTGGGATTGCTGTTGGGATGGCCACAAATATTCCTCCTCACAATTTGGGAGAAACCATTGACGCGGTAAAATTGATGATGGATAATCCTGATGTAACAACCCGTGAACTTATGGAAGTTCTTCCAGGTCCAGATTTTCCGACAGGTGCTCTCGTTATGGGGAAATCAGGTATCCACAAAGCCTATGAAACAGGAAAAGGATCGATCGTCCTTCGCTCTCGTACAGAGATTGAAGTGACTAAAAGTGGTCGTGAACGGATTGTCGTTACCGAGTTCCCTTATATGGTCAACAAAACCAAGGTTCACGAACATATCGTTCGCTTGGTGCAAGAAAAACGAATCGAAGGGATTACAGCTGTACGTGATGAGTCTAACCGTGAAGGGGTTCGATTTGTGATCGAGGTTCGTAGGGATGCTTCGGCTAATGTCATTTTGAACAACCTCTTTAAGATGACGCAAATGCAAACCAACTTTGGCTTCAATATGTTGGCGATTCAAAACGGTGTTCCAAAGATCCTTTCTCTTCGCCAGATTTTGAGTTCTTATATTGAGCACCAAACAGAAGTGGTGACTCGCCGGACCATCTTTGATAAAGAAAAAGCTGAAGCTCGTGCCCATATTTTAGAAGGCTTGCTTATTGCTTTGGATCACATTGATGAAGTAATCCGAATCATCCGCAATAGCCAGACAGACGCTGAAGCACAAGCTGAGTTGATGTCGAAGTTCAAGCTCTCTGAACGTCAAAGTCAAGCCATTTTGGACATGCGTCTTCGTCGTTTGACCGGTTTGGAACGAGACAAGATCCAGAGTGAATATGACGACTTGGTTGCCCTGATTGCTGATTTGGCTGATATTTTGGCTAAACCAGAGCGTGTGGCGACTATCATCAAGGAAGAATTAGAAGAAGTCAAACGCAAGTTTGGCGATGCTCGTCGAACTGAGTTGATGGTAGGGGAAGTTCTTTCTCTTGAAGATGAGGACTTGATTGAAGAAACAGATGTCTTAATTACCCTTTCTAATAAAGGATACATCAAACGTTTGGACCAAGCTGAATTTACTGCACAAAAACGTGGTGGACGTGGGGTCCAAGGAACCGGTGTGAAGGACGATGACTTTGTTCGTGAATTGGTTTCTACGAGCACCCATGATCATTTGCTCTTCTTTACCAATAAGGGGCGTGTCTATCGTCTAAAAGGCTATGAGATTCCAGAATATGGTCGGACAGCTAAGGGATTGCCAATTGTCAACCTCCTAAAATTGGACGAAGGTGAATCGATTCAAACCATTATCAATGTGGAGCAAGATCGCAGTGATGAGGCTTATCTCTTCTTTACGACGCGACAAGGTGTAGTTAAGCGCACTAACGTAGCAGAATTTTCAAATATCCGTCAGAACGGTCTGAAAGCTCTGAACCTACGGGACGAGGATGAATTGATCAATGTCTTCCTTACAGATGGCAATACTGATGTCATTATCGGTACCAAATATGGATATTCAGTCCGCTTTAATGAGGCAGTAGTTCGGAATATGGGACGTTCTGCTACAGGTGTACGTGGTGTGAATCTCCGTGATGGAGACAAGGTTGTTGGGGCAAGTGTTATCACCGACCAGGACGAAGTATTGGTCATTACTGAAAAAGGGTATGGTAAGCGGACAATGGCTGGCGAATACCCAACCAAGGGCCGTGGTGGTAAAGGAATCAAAACAGCCAATATTACAGAGAAAAATGGTCCGTTAGCTGGTCTTTTAACCGTTAAAGGGGATGAAGATCTGATGATCATTACCGATACCGGAGTTATGATCCGGACAGGTGTGGCTAACATTTCTCAAACGGGTCGTTCGACTCAGGGTGTGAAAGTCATGAGACTGGATCAGGATGCGAAAATTGTGACCTTTACAACTGTACAAGCTGATGAAAAAGATGAAGAAGTAGTGGAAGAAAACGAATAGATAAGGGGACAGCATGTCACGCAAAAGAAAAAAGAAAAAGAGTTTACGTAATACTCTTATCAACATCGTTGCAACACTTTTGATTATTCTCTCGCTTCTCTTAATTTTCAATGCTCCGATCCGCAATATGATCATGGTTTGGCATACCAACCAATATCAGGTTAGCAAGGTCGATAAAAAGACTATTGATAAAAACAAAGAAGTGAAGACGAGCTTTGATTTCCAACATGTCCAGTCACTCTCGACGGAAGCCGTGATCAATGCCCAATGGCAAGCTCAAAAACTTCCTGTAATTGGGGGGATTTCGATTCCTGAATTGAACATGAACCTTCCAATTTTTAAAGGACTTGAAAACGTAGCCCTTTACTATGGAGCAGGGACTATGAAGGAAAACCAAGTCATGGGACAAGGCAATTATTCTCTTGCTAGTCACCACGTATTTGGCCTTACTGGAGCAAATGCCATGCTGTTCTCACCATTAGAGAAAGCCAAGGCTGGTATGAAGATCTACATCACGGACAAAGAAAAAATCTATACTTATGTCATCTCGTCTGTTGAGACAGTGACTCCAGACCGTGTAGATGTCATTCAAGATCGTGAAGGTGTCAATGAAATCACCTTGGTGACCTGTGAGGATGCTGCAGCGACTTACCGAACGATTGTAAAAGGAAACTTGGAAACCTCTGTTGACTATGACAAGGCTCCAAAGGACATCCTGGATTCATTTAGCAAGTCTTATAATCAAATGCAACTCTAAGAAAATAAAGCCCGAGACAGATATGTCTGGGCTTTTTCTATGTAGGAAGATAGGAGAAATTCTTGTAAAATTGTAAGAGATTGGTAATATAATGTAAGGAACTTGTCATAATATTGAGGGAAAATCAGTATATAATAGAGGAGAAAGAGTATGATAAGGAGGTAGAATAGTGACAAAAGAGCGAATTTATCATCACTTGCATCATTTCTATAATCTCTTAATAAATGATTTTCCACGAAATGGATTAATTACGAAAGGAATCTACGAAGTAGAGCAAGTCTACCAAACCTTAGAAGCCATTCCTCAGAGTCAGGAGTACTTGATCCGCTGTGAAATTCAACAGTTTTTAAAGGAGCTTGAACAAGTTCAAACAGGTTATCAGATCCGCTTTAATAAAGATGAAGCCTTAGTGTTAGATGATTTGAAGCAAGAAATCGCCTGTAAATAATGAAAGGTCGTTATTTTCTCAATTTATTACGAATTAATAAGTGAGGAGGAAATTATGTACGACATATCATTTATTGAACCATCTTTACTTCCTAGGGAGCGCTTGGTTTCTGAAGGGGTGGATAAGCTAAGTCATCAGGAATTGTTATCCATTCTCTTACGGACAGGCAACAAGCAAAGAAGCGTTTATGAGATTGCACAAGGTCTTTTGAGCTCGGTAAATAGTTTAAAGGAGTTAGGGCAATTAACCCTAGAGGAGCTACAGGAAATCTCTGGCATTGGGCGAGTGAAGGCCATCGAACTTCAGGCTGTTATTGAGTTTGGACGAAGGATTCATAAAGATGAATTAATGAGTTCCGAACAAATCATGAGTAGTCAGAAATTGGCCCATAAAATTCAACAGGAAATTGGCCATAAAAAGCAGGAGCACCTAGTTGCCCTTTATTTGAATACCCAAAATGAAATTATACATCAACAGACGATATTTATTGGAACAGTGAATCGAAGTATCGCGGAGCCGCGTGAAATCCTGCATTATGCACTGAAGCACATGGCAACCTCCATTATCTTGGCTCACAATCATCCATCTGGTGCCGTATTCCCCAGTAAAAATGATGATGAAGTCACTCAGCGAGTCTTAGAGGCCTGTGAAGTAATGGGGTTGACCCTATTGGATCATTTGATTGTATCCGAAGAAAACTACTATAGTTATCGAGAAGAAACGGATTATTTGGTATAAAAAAGGTTGGAACTTTCTTGTTCCAACCTTTTTGTTGTTGAAGTATAAGTCTTTATTCTTCGTTTTTACGCATAAAATAAAGGAGTGTTTGCAATTCACTAGTAAGATCGACATATTGGACGACGACATCCTTAGGGACTGTCAGATGTACTGGCGAGAAACTGAGAATTCCCTTGACACCTGCATCTACCAAGAGGCTAGCAACTTCTTGAGCCTTAACACTTGGAACAGTTAGAATGGCTGTTTGAATGCCTTCTTGTTTGAGTTTCTCTTTAATAGATGAAATACCGTAAATAGGAATTCCGTCTTTACTTTTAGTATTGACCAGTTCGTGATCGTCTAGATCAAACGCCATGACAATTTTCATCTTATTGCGTTCATGGAAGCGATAGTTGAGGAGGGCACTTCCCATATTTCCGATCCCAACAATAGCGACATTAGTAATAGCATTGTCATTTAAAAGATCTGCAAAGAAGTTCATCAGTTTTTTTACGTCATAACCGAATCCACGTCTTCCCAATTCACCAAAATAAGAAAAATCTCGGCGAACAGTAGCAGAGTCAATCCCAATTGCATCCGCAATTTGCTTGGAATTGGCACGCTCTATTTTTTCAGAGTTAAAGCGTTTAAAAATGCGGTAGTAGAGCGATAAGCGTTTTGCTGTTGCGCGTGGAATTGGAGTATTTTTATCATGTTTCACAATATCACAACCTTTCCCTCTTATTGTATAGGAAGATTGTGAAAAAATCAACTATCTAGAATGGTTTTTCAAAAATATTTTTGTCTAAAGAAAAAGCTGATGGCGATGGGAGAGTTCCATCAGCATCAGCATCAGCTTAGTTTTCAGCTTGCTCTACCTTTTTCAAAAAAGCATAGAGCCCATCGACCCTCCCCGTATAGGGGAGTTTTTCACCCTTGTATTCAATGGATACGATTGAGTAAGAGTCAGGCAAGGTTACACAGCCTGAAAAAGCTAGGATGCAGGCTGCAAGGTTGGGATAAGTAGTTGTTCGTTCTACTTGGTAAGCGTCGATATAAGTTAGGGTTACCATATTAAACCTCTGTTTTGTTGAAAATTTCTCTTTCGACGAGACTATCCATTAAGAAATAGAATTTTTGTTGGATAATATCATTTTCTGGATTTTTAAAGATATTAACCAGGCGAAGCCCAGACTTGTCTGTAATATTGATCTTAAAACCTGTCAAATCTTTATTGAAAATGATTTTAAGTAGGAAGCCTTCGCCGCTATTTGGAACGGCTTCGAGCAAACGATTTAACTCGTAATTTCCAACTTTTGTAACAGCAAATGTATTGTCACGTAAGGTATATTTTTTTACATTTGGGTGTAGACTATAGGTATATTTGCAGTCTTTCAATGAAACACTTGTTTCAAAAGCCATATTGTTCTCCTATGATAAAATTTCTTTTAGTTTTGAGAGGAAGTCTTGAACCTCCTCTACGGTATTGAGTTCTGAAAAACTAATTCGAAGGGATTCTTTTAGACGTGAGCTATCTTTTCCATAGAGCGCCTCAAGGACATGGCTGGGTTGCACTGTACCAGCGGTACAAGCAGAACCTGTAGAGACAGAAATTCCAGCAAGATCGAGTCGCATCAATAAGACATCATTTTGGACACCTGGAAAGCCAAGATTCCAAACAAATGGAAGATGATCGTCATTCGCATTTACGTAGTAGTCGTAGGCTGCTAAACCATTGACTAGCTCTTGGCCGAGTTTTTGAACCTGGTTGAAATTTTCTTCTTGATGAAGTGTAGCTTGCTGAAGCGCGGTTGCCATCCCGACAATAGAAATGAGATTTTCCGTGCTGGCTCTCATTTTACTTTCCTGATCACCACCATGGATGAGATTATCAAAATCTGGGACGGCTGCATAAAGGAAACCGACTCCCTTAGGACCATGGAATTTGTGGGCAGAAGCACTGAGAAAATCAATCCCTAACTCTTCGGTATAGACAGGGACTTTCCCAATTGCTTGGACAGCATCAACATGAAAGGCAGCGGGATGATTTTTTAAGAGTTCACCGATTTCTTTAATCGGTAGAAGATCTCCAGTCTCGTTATTGGCAAACATGGTAGAGACAAGGATGGTATCCGGTCTAAGAGCTGCCTTGATATCACTAGCCTGAATACGCCCTTCTCTTGGTTGGACGATCGTGACTTCAAATCCGAAACGTTCTACAAGATATTCGATGGGTTCAAGAACCGCATGGTGTTCCAAAGCGGTCGTAATGATGTGTTTGCCATCTGCTTGGTGTTTCAAGCAGTAGCCTTTTATAACGGTATTATTACTTTCTGATCCACCTGAAGTGAAGAAAATACGATTTGGAAGAGTATGGAGAGACTGAGCAATTTGCTCGCGAGATTCTCGGAGAAGTTTACTAGCCATCCGTCCATGAGCATGAAGGCTCGATGGATTTCCAAAAGTGGTCTTCATAGTTTCAGACATTTTATCAATGACTTCAGGTAGAAGGGGAGTTGTTGCGGCATTATCAAAATATATCACATTAAGACCTTATTTCTTATGGTAGGCAAATAGAGGACTAACAGGTTTTCTTTCTTGAATGCGAACAATAGCTTCAGCGATCAGTTCGCTAGCTGTCAGATAGTTAATATTTTTTGGTGTTGGTCCATTTGGAGCAACAGAATCGGTTACTAAGATTTCTTTGATCGGAGCTTGGTCTAATAATTCAACAGCTCCTTTTACAAATAAACCATGGCTTGATACAGCATAAATTTCAGTAGCACCTTCGCGTTCGACGATTTTCGCAGCTTCTGAGAATGTCTTACCAGTATTGAGGATATCGTCAATCAAGATCGCTTTCTTATCTTTGACATCCCCGATAATATAGCCATAATCACGGTTTGCATCATCTTGCTCGTAATCAATGATCGCAATCGGTGCATCAAGATATTCAGCTAAACTACGAGCCCGTTTAACACCTGAGTTTTTAGGGCTGACGACTACAACATCAGGACCAGTTAGACCTTTGTTGATGTAGTGTTCTGCAAAAAGAGGAATGGTAAAGAGGTTATCCACGGCAATATCGAAGAAACCTTGGACTTGCACTGCATGGAGATCCAGAGTGACGACACGATCCACCCCAGCTTTGACCAACATATTTGCGACAAGCTTAGCAGTAATTGGTTCGCGAGGAGCAGCAGTCCGGTCTTGGCGGGCATAACCGAAGTAAGGCATGACCACATTGACAGTATTTGCGCTGGCCCGTTGGCAAGCATCCACCATAATTAAGAGTTCCATCAAGTGATTGTTGACAGGGAAACTGGTTGATTGAATGATATAAATATCATATCCACGAACACTTTCCTCAATATTGACTTGGATTTCACCATCTGAGAATTGACGGGATGAAATTTTCCCAAGTGGAACCCCAGCATGATCCGCGATTTTTTGCGCAATCTCTGGATTTGAATTGAGAGAGAAGAGCTTCATATTTTTTTTATCTGACATGTGATTCCAACCTCATTTAGATTTTTGATCTTAGCACTATTTTAGCAAAAATTTGCGATAATTTCAGCTATTTTACAATCTTTCAGCCAATCTGGCGATTTTATTTTTTGCTGCTTTGTAGACGATTCCATGCTCTTTGATGAACTGATGGAAATTTTCTTCCTGTTCAGCAGTTTCGACCTCGATTTCTAATTCATAATCTTCAGTGTCTAGATAGAGACTGTGGTCTAGTGCCACCAAGCCTGCAGCTGTTTCTTTTTCGAAGCGTTCTGTTGTAAGGCTTCCCCAGACAGCGAGATGCTCAACGGGGATTTCTTTAGAGATCAAGAGGTTTTTGATTTCTCCGTCAGGAAACTGTTGGTGTTGAAGGATCGCGTCAGTTTCTTCTGGGCTGAGGTTTTGATTGTACTCGAAATGGCCAACTGCTTCAGGAACCTTGAGAGTCAATTCAGCCTGATCTGTGAAAGTACGCACCCGCAAAGCCATTTTTTCCTTACGCACGAGCTGGTCGGGGGTATCGATATAGTGATTGGTTTGGACAACCAATTCTGTATCAGCAAAAAGTGGAAGGAGGGATTGGTATTCCTCCTTGTCTAGCAAGGTTTTGTATTCAATTTCTAAATGGTTCATTTTGTAGTCCTTTGCTTTTTTTCGAAAGCGATTCATGATATAATAAGAGATGTGTTTATTGTATACAAAAATGGTTCAGATTACAAGGTGGTAGGATGGCAATTGATTGGGAAAACTTCTTAGATCCATATATCCAAGCAGTTGGGGAATTAAAAATCAAACTGCGTGGGATTCGTAAGCAATATCGTAAACAGCAAAAGCATTCTCCAATTGAGTTTGTCACAGGACGGGTCAAACCGATTGAGAGCATCCGTGAAAAGATGATCCGAAGAAATATTTCTGAAGAAAATCTGGCTCAGGATATGCAAGATATTGCTGGTCTTCGCATCATGGTCCAGTTTGTGGATGACGTCGAAGAGATCCTAGAGGTTCTGAGACAACGGCAGGATATGCGCGTGGTCCAAGAGCGAGATTACATCCGCCACAAGAAATCAAGTGGCTACCGGAGTTACCACGTTGTGGTCGAGTACCCGGTCGATACCATTGATGGAAATGAAACGATCTTAGCAGAGATTCAAATTCGGACCTTGTCCATGAATTTTTGGGCAACCATTGAACACTCGCTTAATTATAAATATAAAGGAGACTTTCCAGACGAGATCAAAAAACGCTTAGAGACGACAGCAAACCTGGCCTATCTCTTGGATGAAGAGATGGGGGCAATTCGGGATGCGATTCAGGAGGCTCAAGCCCTGTTTGATCCACTTCATCGTAAGTTAAATGATGGCGTTGGAAATAGTGATGACACAGATGAAGACTACAGGTAAAAAAGTATCCATTATTCGCAATCGCAAGCGTCAAAGTGAAGAGGTTTTTCAGCAGTTGCGCTACAAGCTTCGGAAAAATAATTTTATTTTGACGGAGAAGCACCCGGATATTGTGATTTCAATTGGTGGCGATGGGATGTTGCTATCGGCCTTTCACAAGTATGAACACCAGTTGGATCGGGTGCGATTTGTTGGCGTCCATACCGGACACTTAGGATTCTATACAGATTACTTAGACAGTGAAATCGATAAGCTGGTTGAGAATTTAAAATATGATACAGGTGCCAAGGTTTCTTACCCCATTTTAAACGTCAAGATCACTTTCGACAATGGGGAAACCCGTACCATGAGAGCGTTGAACGAAGCAACGATTAAGAGAAGCGACCGGACCATGGTTGCCGATCTCACGATTAATGGAGTGGATTTTGAGCGCTTCAGAGGAGACGGGATTACCGTTTCGACTCCGACAGGAAGCACAGCTTACAACAAATCCTTGGGAGGAGCAGTCCTTCACCCAACTATTGAGGCGCTACAGATCGCTGAGATCGCCAGTCTCAACAACCGCGTTTATCGTACCTTGGGTTCTTCTGTCATTGTCCCTAAAAAGGATAAGATCGAGATTACACCGACGAGACCTGGCTTCCACATTATCTCTGTCGACAATTCAACCTATTCTTATCGCAATATTGCAAAGGTAGAATACCAGATTGACAACCATAAGATTAATTTTGTAGCAAGCTCCAGTCACACCAGCTTCTGGAATCGGGTCAAGGATGCCTTTATCGGAGATGATAGAGAATGAGATTTGAATTCATTGTCGATGAGCATGTCAAGGTCAAGACCTTCCTGAAAAAGCATGAGGTTTCTAAGGGGCTCTTAGCAAAGATTAAGTTTCGTGGTGGCCAGATCCTTGTCAATGGACGTCCGGAGAATGCAATTTATTTGTTGGATATTGGTGATCGCTTGGTCATTGATATTCCAGCAGAAGAAGGTTTCGAAACCCTAAAGCCCATGGATCGGCCTTTGGATATTTTGTTTGAAGATGATCATTTTTTGGTCTTAAACAAACCCTTTGGGATTGCTTCTATTCCAAGTGCGATTCATTCTAATACCTTAGCCAATTTTGTAAAAGGCTATTATGTGAAACAGGGCTACGAGAACCAGCAGGTTCATATTGTCACTCGCTTGGATAAGGATACGAGTGGCGTTATGCTCTTTGCCAAACACGGTTATGCCCATGCTCGCTTGGATAAGCAATTGCAGTCTAAAACGATTCAGAAACGCTATTATGCCTTGGTCAAGGGATCTGGGAAGCTTGATCCTGTCGGAGAGATTATTGCTCCGATTGCGCGTGATGAAGATTCAATTATCACCCGAAAGGTAGCTAAAGGTGGCAAGTATGCTCATACAAGCTACCAGGTTGTTCAATCTTTTGGTGATATTCACCTAGTGGATATTCAGTTACACACAGGTCGAACCCATCAGATCCGAGTTCATTTTTCCCATATTGGCTTTCCGCTTTTGGGAGATGATCTCTATGGCGGCAGTTTAGAAGACGGCATTGAGCGCCAAGCCCTTCATTGTCATCGTCTATCCTATTATCATCCATTTCTAGAGGAAGAATTGGTCATAGAAAGTCCACTGCCTCCAGATTTCCAAGCTGTATTAACACAGCTTCAAACAAGTTATTAATTATTAAAAGGAGTAAAACTCATGGAAGTTTTCGAAAATCTCAAAGCCAACCTCGTTGGTAAGAATGCACGTATTGTATTACCAGAAGGTGAAGAACCTCGTATCCTCCAAGCGACAAAACGCATTGTGAAGGAGACAGAAGTAACCCCTGTCTTGCTTGGTAATCCCGATAAAATTCGGATTTACCTTGAAATCGAAGGGGTTTTGGATGGATATGAAGTTATCGATCCTCATTCTTATCCAGGTTTTGAAGAAATGGTAGCTTCCTTAGTAGAACGTCGTAAGGGCAAAATGACAGAAGAAGAAGCGCGTCAAGTCTTGAAAGACGACGTTAACTATTTTGGTGTCATGTTGGTTCACATGGGAATTGTTGATGGGATGGTATCTGGTGCGATTCACTCAACAGCTGCCACTGTTCGTCCGGCTCTTCAAATTATCAAAACTCGTCCAAATGTAAAACGGACTTCAGGAGCTTTCCTTATGGTTCGTGGATCTGAACGTTACTTGTTCGGGGACTGTGCCATCAACATCAATCCAGATGCTGAAGGATTAGCCGAAATTGCCATCAACTCAGCTATCACAGCCAAGATGTTTGGTATTGATCCAAAAATTGCCATGTTGAGCTATTCAACAAAAGGATCTGGTTTTGGTGAAAGTGTTGATAAGGTTGTTGAAGCGACTAAGCTTGCCCATGAACTTCGTCCAGACCTTGAAATTGACGGGGAATTGCAATTTGACGCAGCCTTTGTCCCTGCAACTGCAGCCTTGAAGGCTCCAGGAAGCAAGGTAGCAGGTCAAGCCAATGTCTTTATCTTCCCTGGTATTGAAGCAGGTAATATTGGATACAAGATGGCAGAACGTCTTGGTGGCTTTGCAGCGGTAGGTCCTGTCTTGCAAGGGTTGAACAAACCAGTGAACGACCTCTCTCGTGGATGTAATTCAGATGACGTGTACAAATTGACCTTGATTACAGCGGCACAAGCAGTAGAACAGTAAGAATGATTGAAAGGCTCAGGATGATCTTGAGCCTTTTTCTTTATAAAATCAGAATTTCTAAACTCTAAGCCGTTCTATGGTATACTAGGAATATGTTAGATTTAAAAGATTACGGGATTATCATGTGGGAGGAGGAAAAAATTGCTTCCTTCCGAGAAAAGTTATTAGCCTGGTATGATGCCAATAAACGGGATCTCCCCTGGAGAAGGACCAACGATCCTTATAAAATTTGGATCTCAGAGATTATGCTCCAACAGACACGTGTCGATACGGTTATTCCCTATTATGAGAGCTTTCTTGACTGGTTTCCGACTATCGAGGATCTGGCCAATGCGCAAGAAGAAAAGCTCTTGAAAGCCTGGGAGGGATTGGGCTATTACTCACGGGTTCGTAACATGCAGAAAGCTGCCCAGCAGATGATGGAGAACCACAGAGGAGTGTTTCCATCAAGTTATGAGGAAATATCTAAACTGAAGGGGATTGGGCCTTATACTGCAGGGGCAATTGCTAGTATTGCTTTTGGCCTACCGGAGCCTGCTGTGGATGGTAATGTCATGAGAGTACTGGCTCGCTTGTTTGAGGTGGACTACGATATCGGAGTCCCGACCAATCGCAAGATTTTCCAAGCCATGATGGAGATCTTGATTGATCCAGATCGTCCTGGTGATTTCAATCAGGCTTTGATGGATTTGGGATCAGATATTGAATCCCCAGTCAACCCGCGGCCAGAAGAGAGTCCTGTCAAGGAGTTTAGTGCGGCCTACCAGCATGGGACCATGGATCGTTATCCCATCAAGGCTCCTAAGAAGAAACCAGTGCCAGTCTATCTAACAGCCTTTATTATAATGGATAACCAAGGACGTTACTTGCTGGAGAAAAATGAGCGAGAAGGACTATTGTCAGGCTTTTGGCATTTTCCTTTGATTGAAGTGGATAGCCTATCGGAGAACCTAGGGCAATTGTCTCTACTGGATGGGCAGGGGCAGGCAGTAGACAACCCAGAAATTCTTTCCTTTGAACAGGACTATGACTTGGCCATTGATTGGCAGGACCGATCTTATCCTATCGTCCAGCATGTCTTTTCACATCGCAAGTGGCATGTTCAACTTCGTTACGGTCTGGTAAAAGAAGGAGAGCAAGAATCAAGTGAATCGACTGTTTGGTTAAGACCTGAGGAATTTTCAGATTATCCTTTTGCCAAACCCCAGCAAAAGATCTGGGAAGCATTTAATAAATGAACGTTCATTTTAATTTAATATAGAGCATAAGTTTATGAAGATAGAATAGGATTATGTAAGTTATATGGATTATATACCAGATTATTCAGATAAAAATTTTATTGGATCTCGTAGTATATTTGCTAGTATTCTCTATTTTATATTAGCTTGTTTTAATTATATTATGGCTGGCGTATATTATTATATTATTTACAAATTATATTCTAATCATGTGAAAATCAGCTTTATCTTAATTTATTTATTTATTTTTTACAATTTATTTTGGTTAACACGTGAGTTAAATTTTAAAATACTTCACTGGCTTGGTTACCACGCCTCGCCAAAATATTATGGAAGTTTTAAATGCAGGTTTCCTTTATTCAATAAAATAACGAAAACATATAAAATGCATTACAGAAGAAGATCAAAGAAACACCAATTTCTATTCTTATGCAGTTATTTGCTTTATTTAAATTTTGTGCCTATATGTTTCTTTCTTTATTTTTATTTTATAAGGTACTATACAGTTATGAACTATACAACTGACTTTAAAAATGTAAATAAAATATATCTTACTATCTTCTTAATCTTGATATTTGCTACCATATTCATAAATGAATTACTATTTGAAAAGTACAGAAAATGGTTTACAAAACGCTTTAATCTTGATGATAGGCTAGAGGAGCATGAATTTCCAATATTTTTCTTAAAAGAAAAGAAGATTTATTAAAATAGTTCGATTAAAAGATTTTGACAATTTTTATTGAGAACGAAAAATAGCTAGAGAATCATCTCTAGCTATTTTTTCTTATAAATGAGCAAAGGCTTTGATTTCTTCTTCAGACATGGAAGAGTCGCAACGAACAGTGACTTCGCCGGATTCAACATGTAAAAATCCAGGGACAGTTGGAATACCGTAAGTTGAGCGGAAGGCTTGCAATGCGTCTAGCTGACTTGGTTCTTCACTATTAATAAAATAGATATGAGCTTTTGTTTCAGTTACGACGGTTGCTAACTTACTAGCAAACTTCCGGCAGTAAGGACAAGTCTTGCGTCCAATAAAGAAGGTTGCTGTTTCTTTTTTGTCAATCGCTTCTTGCGCACGCGCGGCAGTTGTGACTTCAAGATCTTTAATATCTTCTAAAAATTGTTCCATGAGATTACCTCGCTTTCTTCTAAATCTAGTATGCCATATTTTCTAAAAAATCGCTGGTATTTGCTACGAAAGAAAGAGAAAAGCTCCGATGAGGAGCTTTTCATGTTTTAGCTTACAAAAGCATTGATTTCTGCTTCGATATTAGCAATTTTTTCTTTAGCATCTGCTTCAGATTCACCAACTGTAGCAATGTAGAATTTGATTTTTGGTTCGGTACCTGAAGGACGAACAGCAAACCATGAATCGTCAGCCAAGATGTATTTCAATACGTTACTTGGAGGAGTTGTTAATTTTTCAACGCCGTCAGCAGTAGTAGCTGTTTGTTCCAAGAAGTCTTCTGTCTTAGCAATGTCTGTGTTATTGAATTGTTTAGGAGCATTGCCACGGAATTTATCCATGATTTTCTTGATTTCAGCAGCTCCATCCACACCTGAAAGGGTAACAGAGATAGTCTTTTCTGCGAAGTAACCGTATTGTTTGTAGATTTCTTCGATACCATCTGCCAAAGTCATACCACGTGAGCGGTAGTAAGCTGCGATTTCAGCAACGATAAGAACGGCTTGGATAGCGTCTTTGTCACGTACGAATGGTTTGATGAGGTAACCGAAGCTTTCTTCAAAACCAAGCATGTAAGTGTGGTTGTGTTGTGTTTCAAATTCATGAATTTTTTCACCGATAAATTTGAAACCAGTCAAGACGTTAAACATGGTTGCGCCGTAGCTTTCTGCAATCTTAGTCACCAACTCAGTGGATACAATTGATTTACAAAGAGCAGCATTTGCAGGAAGAGTACCAGCTGTTTTGTGAGCTTCAAGAATATATTTTGCAATGATCGCTCCGATTTGGTTACCAGAAAGGTTGAGGTAAGAACCATCTGGTTGGCGGATTTCAACACCAAGGCGGTCTGCATCTGGGTCAGTTGCAACCAATACATCAGCGTCTACTTTGCGGCCAAGTTCTTCAGCAAGAGCAAAAGCAGCTTGGTTTTCTGGGTTTGGAGATTTAACAGTTGAGAAGTCAGCATCTGGAACAGCTTGAGCTTCAACAACTTGAACTGCTTCAAATCCAGCTTGTGCAAGAGCACGACGAGCCAACATTTCACCTGTACCATGAAGTGGCGTGTAGACAATCTTCATGTCACGACCGTACTCATTGATCAAGTCTTGGTTGATGTTAACGCCTTTCACCTCTTTCAAGTATTCAGCATCGACGTTTTCACCGATAACTTCAATCAAGCCGTTAGCTTTGCTTTCTTCAAGGTCAGCCAATTGAACAGTAAATGGATTTTCGATCGCACGGATGTAATCTGTCAATGCATCCGCATCTGCAGGTGGCATTTGTCCACCGTCTTCACCGTATACCTTGTATCCATTAAATGGAGCAGGGTTGTGGCTAGCTGTTACCATGATCCCAGCAAATGTGTGGAGGTGACGAACAGCAAATGACAATTCAGGTGTTGGACGAAGGCTTTCAAATACATAAGATTTAATACCATGGGCAGCCAAAACTTGAGCAGATTCAAAAGCAAACTCAGGAGAGAAGTGGCGGCTGTCATAAGCAATGGCAACTCCACGTTTTTTAGCTTCTTCCCCTTTTGAGTCGATCAATTGGGCCAATCCTTCAGTAGCTTGGCGAACAACATAAATGTTAATACGGTTGGTACCAGCACCGATTAACCCACGCATACCAGCTGTACCGAATTCAAGATTGGTATAGAAGGCATCCTCTTTTGTTTTTTCATCCATTGCGACCAACTCATCACGAAGGTAAGCTGGTAATTCAGCAAAGTCGAGCCATTTTTGGTAGTTTTCTTGATAGGTCATGCAAGCGTCTCCTTTTTGCGTTATATTTAATCGCTTTCATTATAGCAGATTTTTTCAGAAAATTCTAGCTATAATTGTAAATCTTTTCAAAAATAATAAGCATTTAACCATTAAAAAAGCCAAGACGAATCTGTCTTGACTTGGAAGATTATTTTAATTTTTCAAGAGATGGAACAACTGCGCTGGTAATGAGGACTGTCGCAACGACTTCAATAAGAGAGTTAGTAGACACAATCAATCCAAGGAAATTTTGAATTCCCCCTTCAAAGCTGTTCCCAAAGAAGAAGTAAATCCCGCTTAAAACAAATACAGTATTGGTCATAGAACCGATCATCCCAGCTACCATAAGTCCTGTACGATTGTGGATCCAGCGATAGACAAAATAAGGTGTTACCCCGATGAGAATACGCGGTACTAAAGCGATGAGAAGGGAGTAGAGATTTCCGTGAGGGACAAAGGGACTAAAGAGATAGCTTGCTGGGGTTAAAACCAGTGTATTCATGGTGAGGCTAAAGAGTCCCATCAGCAGTCCTAGAATAGCACCTGTACGAGGTCCATAAATGATAGATGCGATCACGACAGGAATATGAACCAAGGTTGGTTGAATACCTGATGGAACAAATTGCAGAATGAAGGATGTCACAAAGTGAATAGTGATCATAACCGCAAAAAAGATGGCAATTCGTGAAATAGAAGATGATTTTCTCATAAACAATGCTCCTTAACAGTTTCTACAATAGTTTCTACAGACGCTAGAGCTCCAGACCCTTGATCGCCACAAGCGAGAGTAGCATGGCGAGGTTGAATAATCTGGTAACCATAGTCTTGTAAGAGTTTTAGATTTCGTTGGGTAGCTGGGTGTTCCAGCATTTTTGTATTCATAGAGGGGGCTAGTAATTTTTTTGTTCCTTGAGGCAAGGCTAGAGCTGTGCTTGTCACCATATTATCTGCTAACCCCATGGCAAGTTTAGCAATGGTATTGGCGCTGGCTGGTGCTAGAAGAAAGAGGTCTGTTTCTTTTCCAATGTCGATGTGCTCGATCCGCTGTGGATCGTCTTCGATCATTACATCAAGGCCTACTTGATTCTTTGAAAGAACTTGCAAGGTTAAAGGGGTGATAAATTTTTGGGCTGCAGGTGTCATGAGGACTTTCACTTCAAACCCCAATTTGGTTAATTGGTTGGTAATATCAGCCGCTTTATAGGCGGAAATACTACCGGTAACAGCTAAAGTAATTTGTGTCATATGTACCTTTTTATTGTAAATAATTTAGGATAGCTTCTGCGATTTCTGTTTTCGTGGAAGCTTCTAGGACGTGATTGTCTGTCACTAGATAGGCTTGATGCTGACCATCCTGAATCTTGGTCAGATCATTAGCAACGATTATGCTGGCATGATTTTTAACGAGGCTTTCACGCGCTACCTGGATCAACTCTTCAGAAGAAACGTCGACTAATAGTTTAAAGCCGATCAGTTGAATGGCAGGATTCCATTCTTTGACGAGGGAGATAATCTTCGGATTTTTCTTTAGAAAGAGTACTTGGTATTCTTCTCTCGAAGAGATTTTCGCTTCCTGATTTTCGCGATGTAGAAAGTTATGGAGGTCCTGAGCTTTCTCAACTTCCTCAAGGCCTGTCATGTAAACAGGTGTATAGTCTGAAACAGCCATAGCGTGAATCAAGGTCTGATGATGAAGGACTTCCTTCTGCATTTCTGTAAGTAGTTCCTCAACATTCTCGATCAATAGAAGTCGAAGGTGTGGATGAGGATCGGGTTTAAGCGCGGTAGGCGTTGTGATCAAGGTCACCTGATGTCCCTTTGCAAGAGCTGCTTCTGTAAGGATTTTCCCTAGGCTCCCAGTGGAATGGTTGGTGATTGAACGAACGCTATCAATGGCTTCACTCGTCCCGCCTGATGTAATTAAAATATGCATATGCTTATTTTACACAAAAAAGATACGTAAGTAAAGTTCTGAAGCTATTAGGATTAGCTATGTGTAGCCATAAAATTTAAATAAAAAACGAACGTTCGATTCAAAAGGTTGAAAAACCATGTTATTTTCGCGAATTTTAGGTATAATAGATCTATCAAATATAAAGGAGTCCCTTATGAAAACAGATATCGAAATTGCTCAAAGCATTGAACTCCAACCGATTGTGGACGTTGTGAAGAAGATTGGTTTGGTTGACGATGATCTTGAATTGTATGGAAAATACAAGGCAAAATTGAGCTTTGATAAGATTCGTGAAGTTGAGAAAAATCCAGTAGGAAAACTTATCTTAGTCACTGCGATCAACCCAACTCCAGCTGGAGAAGGGAAATCAACCATTACCATTGGTCTAGCAGATGCTTTGAATAAAATCGGTAAAAAAACCATGATTGCCATTCGCGAACCTTCTTTAGGTCCGGTTATGGGGATTAAAGGTGGTGCTGCTGGTGGTGGCTATGCCCAAGTTCTACCGATGGAAGACATCAACCTTCATTTCACAGGGGATATGCATGCGATCACAACGGCTAATAATGCCCTCTCAGCATTGATTGATAATCATTTGCACCAAGGAAATGAGCTAGGAATTGACCAACGTCGGATTATCTGGAAACGGGTAGTGGACTTGAATGACCGCGCTCTTCGTCATGTCTCTGTCGGTCTTGGCGGTTCTTTAAATGGGATTCCGCGTGAAGACGGATTTGATATTACCGTTGCTTCTGAGATTATGGCCATCCTTTGCTTGGCGACAGATATTGAAGATTTGAAACGCCGTTTGGCCAACATCGTGATTGGTTACCGTTATGATCGTAGTCCAGTTTATGTCCGTGATTTGGAAGTGGAAGGGGCTCTTGCCTTGATCCTTAAAGATGCGATTAAGCCAAACTTGGTTCAAACCATCCATGGAACTCCTGCCTTTGTTCACGGTGGTCCATTTGCCAATATTGCCCATGGATGTAACTCTGTATTAGCAACGACGACAGCTCTTCATTTAGCTGACTATACGATTACAGAAGCAGGATTTGGTGCTGACCTTGGTGCTGAAAAATTCCTCGATATTAAAACTCCAAACTTGCCTACTTCTCCAGATGCAGTAGTGCTCGTAGCGACACTTCGTGCTCTTAAGATGAATGGTGGAGTTACCAAGGATGCTCTAACTGAAGAAAATGTAGAGGCTGTTCGTGCTGGTTTTGCCAACTTGAAACGTCACGTTGAAAATATCCGTAAGTTTGGTATTCCAGCAGTAGTTGCCATCAATGAATTTATCACCGATACAGCAGCAGAAATTGCTGCTTTGAAAGAATTGTGTGCTGAAATTGAGGTACCAGTAGAGCTTGCAAGTGTATGGGCGAATGGTGCGGACGGTGGAGTTGACCTTGCTGAAACCTTGGTTCAAACCATCGAAACAAGTCCAGCTACCTACACACGCTTGTATGATAACAACCTTTCTGTAGAAGAAAAAATCGAAAAGATTGTTACAGAGATTTACCGCGGTACGAAGGTGAACTTTGAGAAGAAAGCCAAAACACAAATTGCCCAAATTGTGAAAAATGGTTGGGATAAGTTGCCAATCTGTATGGCCAAAACACAATATAGCTTCTCCGATAATCCAAACGCCTTGGGAGCTCCTGAAAACTTTGAAATTACTATTCGTGAAGTGGTTCCAAAATTGGGAGCAGGCTTTATTGTCGCTTTGACTGGGGATGTGATGACCATGCCTGGTCTACCAAAACGTCCAGCTGCTTTAAATATGGATGTGGCTGCTGATGGAACAGCGATCGGCTTGTTCTAATTAGACGCCTGATGACAAAAAATAACTTCTGTTCAAATGAGCAGAAGTTGTTTTATTATGTACTCGTCAAATGTTATGATGCAAGAAGCTGATGACTGGCTTTGTGGTAGGTAAACCAAAGTTGAAGGGTCATTGGAACCCAAATGAGAGGCTCGCAAAGAATGACTCCTATATAGCCTGTATAGGGAATAATCAGGAGAACAAAGAGAATTTTTCCTGTTAACTCTATAAAGCTAGAAATCAAAGGGGTCAATTTTCGGCCGATACCTTGGAGGGAATTCCCTAAAATCAAGAGGCATCCTAAAACTGGATAGAAGAAAGAGCTGATCTGCAGATAAAGACTGGCATTTGCGATCAAGTTAGGATCGCTAGATCCAGATATGAGGCTTGTAAAGAAGGGGCTTGTAAAGAAGAGGAAAACTGCAACAAAAATGGACCAAATAAGAGAGAGGAGACAAGCTTGTTTAACGCCTTTTTGAATGCGTCGGAATTGTTTAGCACCAAAGTTTTGCGAGGTAAAGGTCGTCATACTTGTAGAAATAGCGGCCATTGGCAGAAGGGCAAAGGACATGATCCGGCGGGCTGAGATTTGAGCACTAATGATGGTCATTCCAAGCTTGTTGATAGCTGATTGTAAGATGACGGTTCCAATAGAGACAATCGAAGACATGAGACCCATTGTCAGTCCTTGGCTAATCAAATCCTGATACAGCCTTTGATCCCAGACAAAATCTTTTCGACTTGGTAAAAGAAAAGGGACCTTTTTGCGGATATAAAAGAAACAAAGAAGTGCGGAGAAGCTTTGAGCAATAATAGTCGCAATTCCAGCAGATTGGACTCCGAGATGTAGTTGGGTAATAAAATATAGATCGAGAAGAATATTGAGAATGGCAGCGATAATCAGGAAGTAGAGTGCCGCTAAGCTATCGCCAACCGCTCTCAGAAGTCCGGCGCAAAGATTATAGGCAAAGGTCACTGCCACACCATTAACAATGGTGGAAATATATAGATAGGACTGAGCTACAATAGCTGATGGGGTCCCTAAAAACTGGAGCAGTGGATAAAGTCCGACAGCACCAATGAAGATCACGAGGAGACTGAGGATGCCACCAATAACAGTAGTTGCTGCAACTGATTTTCGTAATTGGTCTTCGTTTTTGGCTCCATAATTTCTCGCAATAATAATGCCCATTCCATTTCCAACACCGACAGCAAAACCAACGATCAAATCAAAAATAGCAGAGGTTGCTCCAACGGCAGCCAATGATTTTTGACCTAGAAAACGCCCCACAATCATAACATCCGAGGTATTGTAGAGTTGTTGAAATATATTGGACAAAAGAATAGGAAAGGCAAAACTTAAAAGAGCGGGTAAAATAGGACCATCTATGAGGTCCACACGTTGAATTCTTTTCATAGTGCCATTATACCAACTTCAGTAACCGGCGACAAGCATCGATGGTTGAATCCCCTTACATTTTTTGATATAATCGTGTCAGAAAAGGAGGCCTTATGAGCTTAACGAGCCAATTAATCACTGAAACGTTTCCAGATCTGGATAAGGTCGAAAGGCTGAATATCGAAGCATTTCCAGAAGAAGAGCGTGTTCCTTTGTCAGAATTTTTACGCTATACGGACAATGACGATGCCAATTTCTTTGCTTTTTATAACGAGGAAGAATTTGTCGGATTCGCTTTTTCAATCTATAATCAGAAAGCTTTTTATGTCAGTTTCTTTGCCATTATGCCACATTTAAGAAGCCACGGATATGGTCAAGAAATCATTGAAAAATTGGTGGAATTTTACCAAAGGACCATGATTCTTGAAGTGGAACGTTTAGATGAAGAATGCGACAATATAGAGCAACGTCAGTCTCGGATGGATTTCTATAAGCGAAATGGATTTAAAACTGCTAATGCTTTTTTAGAATACGATGATCTGAGTTTTGAGATTCTTTATCGAGGCGATCAATTTGATGAAGAGGCTTATCGGGACATCTTCCATAAACTGCAAGCAGAGAATTACTTTGATTTCCGTATTGAATACCGACGCTTCAGTGATCATTAGACATGATATAAAAAAGTTCTCAGCTAATTTGCAGAGAACTTTTTTGGTTAGTAAATAAAGAAATAGTTCACGATACTCATGATTTGTGAAAAGAACCAAGGCAGAAACAGAAAAGCTAAGAAAGCAGCATGCCATTTCCAATAGAGAGAAACTAGCCCAACCGTTTCTCGGATCCAAGCCGATGGGAGATAATAAAAAGCTGTTTTTGAACCGACACTGCGTCCAGGGATTTTTAATCGTCTCATAAAGACACCAGCCCGAAGAGTGTGAAAGGAATTGGTCACCACAAGGGCACTCTTTCTTAGTCCCTGATCTTCAAGAATAGCTTTGCTAAAGGTCAGATTCTCAAAAGTCGTTCGAGAACGATTCTCAATCAAAATGTCTTCCTGTGGTATACCCTGTTCTATCAGGTAGTTTGCCATAGCTTCCGCCTCTGAGGTTAACTCATCAGCACCTTGTCCACCAGAAACAATTAGTTTTGGTCGTCCCTCAAACTGCTCATAGATAGTCTTTGCTTTAGTTAGACGCTGGGCCAAAAGTGGTGGTACTTTATCCCCAATTAGACCGGAGCCAAGGACAATGATAGCATCCGGCTCTTTACGAACGGGGAAGTAATTGCAAAAAGTCCCATATAAAACATAAGAAAGATAAAGAAAAGTCGAGTAAAAGAGAGCAAAGTCTGTTGGATAAATCAAGAGATCTTTTCCTGGGAAATCAGGAAGAAAATGAAGCGCCAAGGTGCCGATAATAAAGATCCCATATAGGAGTGAGAGGAGGTTAGCCAACCTTTTACCTTCAAAAGACATCATTTGACGGCCGTTAAAAAGAAGAAAAACAGTTGAGAAAATAATGCTGAGTAAAACAAGGATAGCAAGTACTGAAAAGATAATGATGGCAACCTTTTGGTTAAACCAGAGCTCCGTACGAACAACTAGTAGAAGGGCAGAAATTAGGAGGAAAAGGCCGAAACTTATTGAAAAGAAGTAAGCATTGATCAGTCGTCTGCGGTCGTTCATAAAGAAAAATAAAAAAATAGTAGCTGGAACCAACCAGAATAGATAGAGAAACATGATGACTCCTAAATATAGTAGTAGTTCAATTGTAACACACTTGGCTAAAATGTGCTTATGAACTCCACAATCGTTCAATGTTGTTAAAAGCCTTAACTGCCAATTGAGAAAATCAGTAGATCCAGATAAAAAGAATTGCCGTGGTGGATAAAAGCTGTTATACTGGATAAGATTGAAAAATGTAAAGGAGAACACATGTTACGAAAAGGTTCCTTAACAGGTTTGCTGTTATTTGGTATTTTCTTCGGCGCAGGGAATTTGATCTTTCCACCTGCGCTAGGTGCCCAGTCGGGCAGCCATTTTTGGCCAGCTATTGCTGGATTTGTCTTATCAGGAGTAGGGATTGCGATTATCACCTTGATTATTGGGACACTCAATCCTAAAGGGTATATCCATGAGATTTCACGAAAAATTGCTCCTTGGTTTGCCATCGTTTATCTGGTAGCCTTGTATCTGTCTATTGGTCCCTTCTTTGCTATTCCAAGAACGGCTACTGTTTCATACGAAGTTGGGATTGCCCCCTTGTTAGGAAATGCCAATGGAGGACTTGGTCTCTTCATTTTTACCTTGATCTATTTCTGTTTGGCCTATTTGATTGCCTTGTATCCTTCTAAAATCCTAGATAGTATTGGTCGGATTTTAACACCTGTCTTTGCTATCTTGATCGTTGTACTCGTTGTCCTTGGTGCGCTCAAGTACAGCGGACACGCACCTCAAGTGGCAACAGAAGCCTACCAAGCATCTGCCTTTGGGCAAGGTTTCCTCGAAGGGTACAATACCTTGGATGCCCTTGCTTCAGTGGCTTTTAGTGTGATTGCGGTGACCACCCTCAATCAACTTGGTTTCACCAGCAAAAAAGAATACATTAAAACGATCTGGATCGTTGGGATCGTTGTAGCTATTGGCTTCAGTATTTTGTATATTGGATTGGGTTATCTTGGAAATCACTTCCCAATTCCAGCAAAAGTGATGGCATCTGATGCCAATAAAGGGGTCTATGTCCTCTCAGAAGCAACCAAGGCTATCTTTGGCCCAGTTGCTCAGATTTTCCTAGCAGGAATGGTAACGGTGACTTGCTTCACAACAACAGCCGGTTTGATCGTGTCAACTGGGGAATTCTTCCATAAAACCTTCCCTAAAATTTCTTACAAGGTCTATGCAACTCTCTTTACCTTGATTGGATTCTCCATTGCCAATCTTGGTTTGAGTGCCATTATTGCCTATTCATTGCCTGTTTTGATGATCCTCTATCCAATCACCATTACTATTGTGTTGATTGTCATTGTGAATAAATTTGTGGCCCTTTCAAAACCAGGGATGCAATTGACGATTTTTTTGGCCAGCTTGGTCTCTGTTGCCAGTGTTCTGGCAAGTACCTTTAAAATTTCTCTATTAGAAAAGGGAATTGCGTTACTGCCTTTTGCAGCTCAATCTCTTCCATGGTTGGTGCCAGTATTCATAGGGATTCTTTTATCGTTTGTATTACCCAATAAACAAACTGCAGAAGAATAAGTCACGATAGGAACTCTAAAGTTTTGTGCTTTAGAGTTTTTTTTTGAAACTAATATCCAATTCCAAATTATATTAAAAAAACGTAGCAGAAATTTTTATTTTAGGTCAGTCAATGCTATACTAAATGTAGCATATCAATATACGGAGTTGCCTATGAATCAAATATTTTTTTCACTGACAGTTTTTCTCGCGGGTATTCTGTCTTTCTTTTCTCCCTGTGTCTTTCCTTTGCTACCGGTATATATTGGGATCTTGCTAGGAAGTGATCAGGAAAAATCCGTTCATATTTTTGGGAAAAAGATACGCTGGCATGGCATCGTTAAGACCTTGTGTTTTATCGCAGGTATTTCTGTTATTTTCCTTATCATAGGTTTCGGAGCTGGCTTATTGGGGCAGGTTATGTATACCAACTGGTTCCGCTACGTGATGGGAGCGCTGATCATTATCCTTGGTCTTCATCAAATGGAAGTCTTTCATTTTCATTTCCTTGAAAAGCAAAAATCAGTAGATTTTGGAGCCAACAAACAGAAGAATGAATTGTTTTCAGCTTTTCTCCTTGGTCTTGGCTTTAGTTTTGGTTGGACGCCTTGTATCGGCCCTGTATTGGGATCAGTTCTTGCTCTAGCAGCATCAGATGGGCAAGATGCTCTTATGGGAGCTATTTATCTCCTTGTTTATACCCTGGGAATGGCTCTTCCGTTTTTACTGTTGGCCTTAGCATCTAGTCTGGTCCTACCTTACTTTAATCGTCTCAAACCCCATTTGTTGTTGCTGAAGAAAATCGGCGGAGCCATCATTATTCTGATGGGAATTCTCTTACTTTTGGGACAATTGAACAGTTTGTCATCTATCTTTTCATAAAATAATCCGGAGGTTTAACGCATGATGAAAGGTTTTAAATACGCTTGTTTCTCAGTACTTTCTCTAGCTTTGCTGTCAGCTTGTTCCATGGATCAATCCAGCGAGAGTAGTATGGGCAATCAGCCAACAATGAATACAACAACGACTAAGAATCCTTTGGTAGGAAAAGACGCTAGTGACTTTGAACTAAAGGATATGAAGGGGAATACGGTTAAACTTTCAGACTACAGAGGGAAGAAGGTATATTTGAAATTCTGGGCAACCTGGTGTGGCCCTTGCCGGCAAAGTATGCCTGAACTGAATAAACTGGTCGAAGAAAAGGATAGGGACTTTGAGATTCTCACTGTTATGGCACCAGGGATGCAAGGTGAAAAAACAGAAGAAGAGTTCGTCAAATGGTTTGCCCAACAAGACTATCAATCGGTTCCTGTTTTGTACAATCCAGATGGATCTGCTTTTATGAATTATCAAGTTCGTTCCATTCCTACGGAAGTCTTTATCGATAGCCAAGGTAAAATTGGCCATGTGCAGCTAGGGGCGATTTCAAACGAAGAAGCTAAGAAGATTATCAAGGAGTTAAAATAAAAAAATGAAGCGTAAAGCTTCATTTTTTTATTAGTTGCTTGCACCAGAAGTGGCATCAGCATCTCCGTGGCCTCCGTCACCATGTCCTCCAGCATCAGAAGCACCAGAAGTTGCATCTGCATCACCATGACCACCAGCAGGAGCAAATGGTCCGCTACCACCTACAAGGCGTTGACCTGTTGTTTGCAGGTACCAGTCTAACCATGGTTTGAAGTTGAAGACAATCTCATTGATACCAGCGTAAGAACCATCTTCATAATACATAGCTTGGTAGTTGTGGGTGTTGATCACACCTTCAGGAGATCCTGGAACAATGGTTCGAACATATTCTTGGTTTCCGTTGCGAAGAGTGCCGATTACCCATTCAACGTTTTTCATACGTGCTGGTGGAAGGGATCCATGAACGGTTGACATTCGGCTACCAGATTGAGGTGGCACGCGTTTAGCAAACATGGTATCTGGATCTTGATGAGCATTGTTGTAGTAGAGGAATTGGTTGTTATCATCGGCATATGTCAACTCAAATGGCATGGCCTTCAAGAACATATTAATTTGGTCAACGGTTAGGATACCATGGTCAAGTTTGACATACGTATCTCCAGAAACAGCACCTGTAAGTTCAGCTACTTTTTCAACCCAATCTGGATCATCCGGATCGACCTCAGTAACAGTTGTAGCAATTGGATGATTACAATCTAAATCTTCTGGTTCAATTGGTTTTGGTTTTTTCAATTTGGATACAACCTCAACGTATTTCATAAAATTATCCAAGCAGGTTTCGAGGAATTTGACGGTTCCTTCGTTGATGATATTGCCGTTTTCGTCAAAAGCTTCTTTTGCTTTTCCAAGAAGGAATTCATTACCTGGAAGAGTATAAGCATTGACACCTGGAGCATCAAGGATCTTGCGGAGGTGAACCTGAGCACGTGATGTCCCTTGATCATAGTAGGAAGCACCAACGATCATTACTGGTTTGTTTTCAAATGGATGCACCTCAAAAGATAGCCATTCAAGAACAGATTTAAGAGCAGCAGAGATCGTATGGTTGTGCTCTGGAGTGGCAATGATGACCCCATCTGCTCGAGTAATTTTATTGTACAAAAGACGTAATTGGAAACTTTCGTCCCATTTTTCATCTTGGTTAAACATTGGAACTTCATCGATTTCTAGAACTTCCAATTCAAATTTGAGTTTAAATTTGCGTTGAATGAATTCCAAGAGTTTACGGTTATAAGATTGATCATAGTTTGATCCTACAAGTCCAACAAATTTCATTCTTTTCAGTCTCCTATCTTACAAGTTTTCCCAGTTAAATTTTTCAGCAGATTTGCGAATTAACTCATGAGCATTACGTAATTTGTCTGTAATCTTGACAAAAATACGGAAGTCATCGAAGATGGCATCCAATTGTTGAATAACATCCAAATCTACCAAGTCTCCATCTTGATCAAATGCTTGCAAAGAATGTGAAAGTAAGAATTCGTCAGGAAGGACGTTTGCTTTAATTTCTGGAGCATTTAAGATTTGACGAAGTTGTAGTTGGGCGCGTGATGATCCTAAAGTACCATATGATGCACCAGTGATCATAACCGGTTTGTTTAACAATGGAAAGACTCCGTAAGAAAGCCATGCTAGAGCACTCATCAAGACTGCTGGAATAGAGTGGTCATATTCTGGAGTACCGATAATCACTCCATCAGACTCCTCGATTTTGGCAACAATTTCCAAAACAGCTTCAGGAACTTGTTTGTCAGCTGGTTTATTAAAGACAGGAATATCTTTGATTTCAACTAATTCAATCTCAGTTTTATCAGCAAAATGTTTTTGCATATATTGAAGTAGTTTACGGTTTGTAGAACGTTTTGAGTTTGTTCCAACGATCGCAATAAGTTTAGTCATGGAAGATCCTTTCTGATAGCGAAATTATAAATAAGTTTGAAGCCCATTAGTATAGGCAATCTTGCCTGATTGCGATACCAAAAGAGCATCGATACCAGGCAGTGAGTTAACAATGTCTAAAATGGAAGCTGATGCTTCCCCAAACAGCCGTGTGGTCCAGATTTCTCCGTCTACAGATCGATCGGAAATGATAGTGATACTGGCCAAATCTGTCTCGACTGGATAGCCTGTCTGACTATCAAAAATATGGTGAAATGACTGACCATCGACTTCTAAATGGCGCTCATAGATCCCTGAGGTAACCACAGACTTGTTTTCAATCGATAGAACCAGTAGATGCTGACCTCTCGATTCAACAGGGTTTTGAATACCAATCCGCCAAGGCTGTTTTTTAATAGGGTGTTGACCTAGTGTAAGGATATTGCCACCTAAATCAATCAAAGCATCACAGATACCTTTCTCTCTTAGAAAAGTAGCAATCAAATCAGCACTATAGCCTTTTGCTAAAGCACCTAAATCGATCTTCATTCCAGGACGCTTTAGAAAAACTGTTTGGCTTTCTTGGTCTAGTTGGATCTGTTCGGGATCAATTTTTAAGAGAGCTTGCTCGATTTCTTCTGATTCAGGCCGTCTGGCGTCAGAAAATCCTATCCGCCAGGTCTGTACAAGAGGACCGATCGCGATGTTCATATGGCTATCTTTCGCTTGGCTATGTATCGTTCCTAATGTAATCAGTTCAAAAAGTTCTGGATGGACCTGAACAGGTCTAATACCAGCCTGATGATTGACCACCATCAGTTCGGAACTAGTATCATTTGCACTAAAGCGATGTTCATAGGTACGGAGAAGTTCAAAGCATTGTGCCAAAATTTCATCCGCTTGCGGGCGAAAGATCGAAACGGTGATGGTGGTTCCCATCAGACGTTCGGATCGACTGCTTAGGTTCACTAAAAATCTATCCTTTCCAATTTTCACTTACTTACAGTATATCAGAAAGAGACCGTTTTCACAATCCTTTTCAAGCAAATTATTTGACATTTATTGAAGAATGTGAAAATTTAATTTCAAAAAAATGAAAAAAAATCACAAATACTGAGCAAATCCATTGTAAACGATACCAAGTTTATGATATACTCAAGGGGTAAATTAAATTAAAGGTAGGATTTATTCTATGAGTAAAATCGTTGTTGTAGGGGCAAACCATGCCGGAACAGCTTGTATCAACACAATGCTAGATAATTTTGGAAATGAAAACCAAATTGTAGTTTTTGACCAAAACTCAAACATTTCTTTCCTTGGATGTGGTATGGCACTTTGGATCGGTGAGCAAATCGATGGTCCTGAAGGTCTTTTCTACTCAGATAAAGAAAAATTGGAGGCAAAAGGTTCTCGTGTTCATATGAATTCACCTGTACTTTCGATTGATTATGATAAAAAAGTCGTAACAGCAGAAGTAGATGGTAAAGAACACAAAGAAACATATGATAAATTGATCTTTGCGACTGGTTCAACGCCAATCATTCCTCCAATTAAAGGTGTGGAACTTGTTCCAGGAAACCGTGAATTTAAAGCGACTCTTGAAAATCTACAATTCGTTAAATTGTATCAAAATGCTGAAGAAGTGATCGAAAAATTGAAAGACAACAGCAAACACTTGAACCGTATAGCCGTAGTTGGTGGTGGTTACATCGGTGTAGAACTTGCTGAAGCCTTCGAACGTCTTGGTAAAGACGTTGTCTTGGTGGATATCGTGGACACTGTCTTGAATGGTTACTACGACAAAGATTTCACAGACATCATGGCGAAAAACTTAGAAGACCACAACATCCGTTTGGCCCTTGGACAAACTGTTCAAGCAGTTGAAGGAGATGGTAAGGTAGAACGCCTTGTAACTGATAAAGAAACCTTCGATGTAGATATGGTTATCTTGGCTGTTGGTTTCCGTCCAAATACAGCTCTTGCTGATGGTAAGATCGAACTCTTCCGCAACGGTGCCTTCCTTGTTGACAAGAAACAAGAAACATCAATTCCAGGCGTATTTGCTGTTGGTGACTGTGCAACAATTTATGACAATGCCCGTGATGAAATGAGCTATATCGCTCTTGCATCCAATGCAGTTCGTTCTGGTATTGTAGGTGCCTACAATGCGACTGGTCATGAATTGGAAGGAATCGGTGTTCAGGGTTCTAACGGTATTTCGATTTACGGTCTTCACATGGTTTCAACTGGTTTGACACTTGAAAAAGCAAAAGCTGCTGGCTTCAATGCTGGAGAAACTGGTTTTAACGACCTTCAAAAACCTGAATTTATTAAACATGATAACCATGAAGTTGCTATTAAGATTGTCTATGATAAAGACACTCGTAAAATTCTTGGAGCTCAAATGGTATCACGTGATAGCGCCATCTCAATGGCTATCCACATGTTCTCACTTGCAATTCAAGAACATGTGACGATTGATAAGTTAGCCTTGACTGACTTGTTCTTCTTGCCACATTTCAACAAACCATATAACTACATCACAATGGCAGCTTTAACTGCTGAATAATGACTAAATGAAAAACAAAGCTAGCGGTGCTAGTTTTGTTTTTTTCTGTCTTTGAATGTATGCAGAGGCAGTGAAATAAGGTATAATGAATAGGATAAGAGTTTGAAGGAGTTAGGGAATGTCTGAAAAAGAAGAAGCCTTAAAAAATGAATTTAGTTTTGCCTCTAGTTCGATTGTGGCACATATTGTCAGAGGTGTTCTGGTTGGGATCGTTGTAGGCTGTATCGTCTCGAGTTTTCGTTTTTTAATCGAACATATTTTCCATTTTGTTCAAGGCGTCTACAAGGAGATGTCTGGTCAACCACTTTATTTGCTTGCGATGCTGTTGGGATATGGAGTGATCGTACTGATTGCTGGTCGTCTCATTCGCACCAATCGGGATATCAAGGGATCAGGAATTCCGCAAGTCGAAGCAGAGCTCAAGGGTCTTTTGGCAGTGAGCTGGTGGGATACCATATGGAAGAAGTATATTCTAGGTGTCTTAGCCATTGGAAGTGGCTTAATGCTTGGTCGTGAAGGTCCTAGTATTCAATTAGGGGCTATGTGTGGAAAAGGAGTGGCCCATCATTTGAAGGTCAGCCCAGTTGAGGAGCGGTCTTTGATTGCAAGTGGAGCTGCTGCAGGTCTTGCAGCAGCCTTTAATGCACCTATAGCAGGACTTTTATTTGTCGTGGAAGAAGTCTACCATCATTTTTCTCGATTCTTTTGGATTTCGACCTTGGCCGCTAGTCTGACTGCTAATTTTATTTCACTCAATGTCTTTGGTCAAACACCCGTACTTCATATGCCGCAAAATATACCGCCACTCCATTTGTCTCAGTACTGGATTTACCTTTTTCTTGGAGTCTTTTTGGGGGCAGCAGGTTATGTCTATGAAGTAGTGGTGCTGAATATCGGTCGATTGTATCGTTTACTTGAGAAGATTTTTCATGTTCCCTCTCATTACTCTTCCTTATTTGCCTTTGTCTTGATTATTCCAATCGGCTATTTCCTTCCACAAATTCTTGGTGGCGGGAACCAATTGGTTTTGGATTTAGCTCGAGTACCGTATCCAGTGCTGACCATCCTTCTCTATTTTACGATCCGTTTTATCTGGAGTATGTTGAGCTATGGTAGTGGTCTACCTGGTGGAATTTTCTTGCCCATTCTAGCTTTAGGATCTCTTTTAGGCGCGATCGTTGGAACTTTCCTCCAAAACATTGGCTTTATCTCTCAAAATCAATTACCTCTCTTCATTATTTTAGGAATGAGTGGGTATTTTGGGGCTATTTCGAAAGCTCCTTTAACAGCTATGATTTTAGTAACAGAGATGGTCGGTGATATTCGTAGTTTAATGCCACTAGGGATGGTCACCTTGGTAGCTTATATGATTATGGATCTCTTCCATGGTGCGCCAGTCTATGAAGCCATGCTGGAGCAACTCTTACCTGATAAGGCGCAAGAAGAAGGAGAGTTGACCTTGATTGAGATTCCCGTATCCGAAAAGATTGCAGGAAAACAAGTTCATGAACTCGAACTCCCCCAAGATATTTTGATTACTACGCAAATGAGAAGTGGTAAGAGCTATACGGTCAATGGTGCGACCCGCTTGAATCTAGGTGATAGCATCTTTGTGGTGGTGAAAGAATCTGAAATTGGACGAGTCAAGGATATTCTTTTGTAAAAGACAGTTTCTTAGAAAAGTCTTTCTATTATTAAATTTTCAGACAATTGTTGAAAAATGAGAAAACTTCTGGTAAAATAAGTCCAAGAACAGTAAAATAAGTCCAAGAACAAAAGAGGAGAAGTCTTTAATGAAAAAATATAGTCTACTCTTATTGAGTGTTGCTCTTTTAGCAGGGTGTGCAAATTCTACTAGCAAACAGTCGAGTCAAAAGACGCAAACCAGCTCAACGGTTCAGTTGTCAAAGGCTGACCAGAAGACCTTGGACAATGCGACAGCTGAATACAAAGACTTTGTTGAAATGCAAATCGACCAATTGCTCAAGGATACAGAAGGTTTCCGAGATACCCTAAAAGCTGGGAATTTGGAAGAAGCTAAAAAACAATATCCCTTGATCCGCATGGCCTATGAACGCTCAGAACCGATTGCTGAAACCTTTGGGGAGTCTGATGTGAAGATTGACTACCGTTTGGTGGACTATGTGGATGAAAATAAATCAGAAGAAGGCTGGTCTGGCTTCCACCGGATTGAGCGCATCCTTTGGGAAAAGAATACCACAGATGGCACAGACAAATATGCAGACCAACTGGTGAACGATATCAAGGAGTTGAAAGCTAAGATCGCAACCGTTGATGTGACTCCTGATGTGATGCTAACTGGGGCTGTTGATCTGCTAAATGAAGTGGCAACGCAAAAGATCACGGGTGAAGAAGAAGTCTTCTCTCATACAGATCTGTACGACTTCCGTGCCAATATTGAAGGAGCTGAAAAGATTTTCTCTCTCTTTAAACCTTTGATTGAGAAAAAAGATGCCAAGTTGGTTAAAACCTTGGAAGCAGAATTCAAAAATGTCAATGATTTATTGGACAAACACATGACTGATGAAACAAATTACAAGTCTTACACAGATTTGACCAAGGAAGATACCAAAGAATTGGCCGAAGCGGTGACCAAACTTGGTGAACCTTTGTCTCAAATGGGTGTGATTTTAGATGGGAAATAAGAAAAATGGCTGACGAAAAATTTTTAGATAAAAAAATGGACCGTCGTGAATTTCTTAAAAAAGCAGGTATTGGAGGGGCTGGTCTAGCACTGGGCCTCTCTGGTGCATCTGCTTTTTTCGCTAATCAAGACAGTTCTAGTAAAAAAGCTTATGATGGGGATGAAGACATCTCCTTTTATGGCAAGCATCAAGCCGGGATTACGACGGCCATGCAGAAGGCTTGCTACTTGGTGGTGCTGGATCTTCACACGACGGACAAAAAAGAAGTCATCCAGCTCTTTAAAGACTGGACCGATTACAGTAGTAAATTAGTCGAAGGGCAGTTGGTTAAAAAAGATGGCGCTAATGCCCTCTTGCCGCCAACAGATACAGGTGAAACAGTAGGACTGAACCCCTATCGCTTGAGTCTGACGTTTGGTATCTCTGCTAGCTTTCTCAAGAAATTAGGTTTGGAGTCCAAACGTCCAAAGCTCTTTCGTGATTTGCCTCCATTTCCAAAGGAGCAGTTGCAGGACAAATACACTGGTGGCGATATCGTCATTCAGGCCTGTGCCGACGATGAGCAAGTAGCCTTTCATGCGGTCCGAAATCTCATCCGCAAGGGTCGCAATACCATCACCATGAAGTGGAGCAAGTCCGGTTTTGCAGCGATTGGTGACCGAAAAGAAACGCCGCGTAACCTCTTTGGCTTTAAAGATGGAACAGCAAATGTCACGACGGAGAAGGACTTTGATAAGGTCGTCTGGACTGACAGTAAGGACTGGATGAAGGGTGGTTCCTATATGGCTCTTCGACTTGTCCAAATGCATTTGGAAACTTGGGACCGGACCAACTTGCAGGAGCAGGAAAACACCTTTGGTCGCTACAAGGAGTCAGGCGCTCCATTTGGGAAAACCAACGAATTTGATGAAGTAGATTTATCTAAACTACCAGTAGATTCACATGTCCGTTTGGCCAAAGAAGTGGATCGTCCGATTTTACGACGTTCCTATTCCTATTCGGATGGCATCAATGAACAGACTGGGCAATTTGATGCAGGCTTGATTTTTATCGCCTTTCAAAAAGATCCAAACAGTTTTGTTAAAATCCAAACCAATCTAGGTGCAGAGGATAAAATGAACGAGTACATCACCCATATTGGAAGTGGACTCTTTGCTTGCTTTGCAGGTGTAGAGAAAGGAGGCTACCTTGGTCAAGCACTCTTTGAATAAACTCTTGATCTTGTTAGGCCTTCTTGCCTTGTTCTGGACTTATCCAGTGGCTGCGGAATCTTATAGCGATCTCTTTATCAAGATCACAGATGCAACAACCGCTGTAGAAAATAAGAACCAGGATAAGGCCAAGGAATTGATCGCTGAGATTCAGGATAATTTTGAATCCAAAGATCACCATGATTCCAAGGCAGGAAAAAAAGTTAGCCAAGCTCTAGCTATAAAAGGGGAGGTAACCAAAGAGGATCTCACCAAGATCTCATTAGCCTTGCTAGCTTTTGAAAAAGAGCAAAATCCGGTCGATTTAGAGGCGGAAAAAGACAAACTCGTGAGTCGACTCGCTCCTTATTTTAAGAACTTACAAGATGCCATTACAGCTAAGGATCTGGATAAAACCCGTCAAACCTATGCAGATCTCAATAATACCTGGACACGAAACGAAGCAGTGGTAAGGGATCACAGCACAGCCTACTATGGCAAAATCGAGACGGCCATTTCGCTCTTACGTAGTAGCATTGAAACAGAGCCTACCGACTTCACCAGCATCCAGTCCTCCTATGATGACCTCAAAAATGGGATTGATGCCTTTGTAAAAGGAGAAGCGATTAGCAGTGCCAGTACGGATTTGACACTGAAAGATGGGATCAAGCTTTTGGAGAAGGCGCAAAGCCAATTCCAATCCGGCGACGATAAATCTGCTGCAGCAACTATGAAGCGGTTCATCACCATCTGGCCAACCATTGAGGGGGATGTCAGCACGACCAATCCAAGTCTCTACACGCGCGTAGAGAGTGAATCCCCGGTCATTATGGTTAAGGGGAAAGAAAAGACCTATCAAGAGAAATTACAAGCCTTGATCAGGGACCTGTCTGCGATTGATACGACAGCTTCTTACAACGCTTTTGATGCCATGTTGATTCTTCTACGTGAAGGAGTAGAAGCGCTTCTGATCGTCATGGCCCTTGTGATGACCCTTAAGGCTGCTAAGATGAGGAAAGGCCTCAAATGGGTCTATGGTGGAGCTCTTGCTGGTGTTCTTGCCAGTGCAGCGATCGCTCTTGTTCTGCAAGTAGCTTTTCCAGCCGTTACTTCGGGCTCTAACCGGGAAATCATTGAAGGTGGCGTTGGGATTTTCGCTGTGGTCATGATGATCCTCATTGGAATTTGGCTCCACAGCAAGTCCTCTGTCAAACAGTGGAATGCCTTTATGGACCGTCAGATGAAGACCGTGACGGCTACAGGAAGCTTTGTCTCGATGTTTGCCCTCAGTTTCTTAGCAGTCTTTCGTGAAGGGGCTGAGACTATTCTCTTCTATGTCGGGATCATTCCGCGGATTACAACCGCGAATTTCTTACTGGGAATAGGGTTTGCCATAGCCGTTCTCATCATCATTGCAGTGGCTATGACTAAGGCTAGTCAAGCTATCCAACCTCATCGAATCTTTTTCATTTTGACGTGGTTGATTTACGCCTTGGCCTTCAAGATGCTCGGTGTCAGCATTCACGCCCTGCAGTTGACCAATATCCTCCCTAGCCATTTGGTCAATGGACTTCCAACCATCGATTGGGCGGGCATCTATCCAAGCTGGGAAGTTCTTCTTCCTCAAGGAATCTTTGTGGCCTTGATCGCACTCGTTACGGTGAGACAACATGACAAAGAGTAGAGCAGATGAAATGACCATTGTTGAACATTTGGTCGAATTTCGAAAACGATTGTTCGCAGTGGTCTTATGTTATATTATCGTCTTTCTGGTGGCTTTTGTATTTGGTGGAGAACTCTACCAAGCCTTGACTGCTAGCTTCCATCAAAAACTGCTGGTACTGGGACCGAATGATATCCTCTGGATCTATGTAGCGCTCGCTAATCTCACGGCTTTTAGCCTGACCCTGCCCTTTATTGTCTACCAGGTTTGGCAATTTGTAAGGCCGGCTTTGAAGGAGAAAGAGGCGCGTGCAGTCTTTGCCTACATCCCAGCTAGCTTTATTTGCTTTGTACTGGGGCTTGCATTTGGTTATTTCTTTGTCAGTCCAGCTATTTTAGAGGTCCTGATGCGCTTGGGAGAAGGGCTGTTTGATACCCAATTGACGGCACAAAATTATTTAACCTTCTTATGGCACACCACCTTGCCTTTAGGGGTCTTGTTTGAGTTACCAGTTTTGGTCGCTTTTCTGACCTCGATTGGGATCTTGACACCACAGTTTTTAATAACCTACCGACGTTACGCTTACTTTGTTCTGCTGGTCTTAGCCGTCGTGCTAACCCCTGCAGACTTTATCAGTGACTTGGCCATGACACTCCCTTTGATCCTCTTATTTGAAGTCAGTGTCGCCATCAGTAAAGTCATCTATTCAAGAAAAAGGAGAAACTAATGGGAATTTTACGTGATATTGGAGCACCAGGTTTGATCATCATCATCCTGGGCGCCCTCTTGATTTTTGGACCAAAACGCCTGCCTGAGTTGGGCCAGTCCATCGGCAAAATGTTTGCTGAGTTTAAGACTGCTGTCAATAAAGGCAGTGAAGAAGCCGATCAAGACACCAAAGAAGCTAAAGAAGAAAAAGAATAATCAGACAATTTTCAAAATTCTATTGAGTTCGATTGCATAAAAAGGTATAATAAGACAAGTACTTGCAATCGACGAAGGAGGAAACCATGATTATTACGATTTTGTCACTCATTTTCTATTTCAGCTATATCGGATTCTTATGCTGGTTGGTCGTAAAAATTGTCGAAAAATTGTTCAATTTCTTGTTGAACCGTTAATAAAGAAACAATCCATTTCACCCTGAGTGAGTGGATTTTTTTGTGTATCTAATTTCCCTAGCTAGTGACTAACTTGAACTTCAAACTGTATTTCGGTATGATAGTAGGGAATAGAATTACAGTTCATTTGCGAGGATCTGACTGAGCAATATGCAAAGGCTGTAGATAAGAAGGAGAAGGTATGAAGAGTTTTAAAAAGATTGCAATATTGTCCACGATTTTTGTTGCAATTTTGGGATTTTTTGTCTGGAAATACTACCAAGATAAACAAGAAAAAGAACATTATTACAATAATGTTTACACTTATAGCGGTGACTTCGAAATTGGTGATTATGAATTTCTAGGAGATAAGGGCGTCGTAGCAAAGTGGGTTAGTAAAGATCCGGAAGAAGATAAACAAATTCGTAAGCACCTTAAGAACGATCCACAAAGTAAGGTTGAATATCATAACAATGATGTTATCATGGCAGGTAAACGTTTTATCATTAGAGAGAATTTTAAAACGTTGTCGCGCAAAAAAGGTGGAAGTACCTATCGTTTATTAATCTATGATACAAAAGATCAAACTTTAAAAAAGAAAGAGGTTGATGTATTAAAATGGCTTCGAGAAAAAGGTGAAGGCTGGGGATTAAGTACAGTTGGTCCATCTTTAAATACACTGCCTAGCGGAAAAGAAGTGTTATCGGTCAATATTCAAAAGACTATAGAAAAAAAGGTGAATGGCATTCCGGTCTCTAAGACAGAAATTAAACCATATTATTTAGATTTGGAAACGGGAAAATTCATTGACTATCAGAAGGACAGCAAAAAAATAGAAGGATTATATTATTCAATTAATGAAAATTATCAAGGTGATTCTTCACCAGGAGATAAATTGTTACATTATGGTCTTGATTTGAACTATAATACTGTAAACATCAAAAATGAATTATTTGACCAAAATAAAGATCTACCTATTCAGAAGGAATATCCAAAGGCTTACAAAATTTTAAAAGAAAAGGATAGTGCATATTATCCAACTTTTAATGGTGATAGAAGTCCAAAAGAAATTCTTGATCATTTATCCCCACTTTTACCAGAAGGTAACCCATAAGTTTAAAAACGTAGACTTAATCATTTAATATCTAGTTGAAGTAGATTTCAAAATAATGTATGTCATTTTCTTCGGTAATTTTAAAATTGGTAATTAGAGACCCTGTGGTCTCTTTTTGCTTATCCAATTTCCCTAGCTAGTGACTAACTTGAACTTCAAACTGTATTTCGGTATGATAGTAGGTAATAGATTTACGGTTTGTTTGTGAGGACCCGACTGAGTAATATACAAGGGGCTGCAGATAAGAAGGAGAAGGAATGAAGTATACCTATAAATCTCTGCTTAGTTTGGGAGATTATAAAGAAGATAAAGGTAGTTAATATGACAGTTTATGGAGGGTTAGTATGCGTAAAGAATTTCTCGTTTATCAAAACAAACTATACTCGAATTTTGTGAATTATATAAATGACTATATCCTTCTTTCAAAAGATCCAGCGATGTTGGAAGAAGGCTACGTTCCCTATAGTTTCTATGTAGATGATGCCGGAGAAGGCGTATACGGGAAGCTTGTGCCTTATAGTGAGGTTAGTCAGAGGTATTCGGTTTATGATCGTGTCCTATATAAAGGTCAGGAATTTGCAATTGCTGGTCACAAGCGTGGAGATGATGATTTTACGGCACCTGATTCTTATGTGCAAATATTGGTTTCTGATAAAGAATTTTTAAATGAAAACAATATAGCAGATGGTGCGTCATTGATGGATGATAAGTACGGTTTTATCACGTATGTATCAGGAAAAATCCCTGTCAGCGAAGTAACGATTCTACGTCGTAGAAAGGATTTGCCAGTAGACCGAAGGAGAAAAATATGAAATCAGTTAATTTTACAATAAAAAGCAAGCAATCACTAAGAATTGGTGAGGTGCTTCAAGCAGAACTCTTTGAATGTTACAGCGTTTCCGCTAAGGATGCAGGATTAAAGCCATCTGCAGACTCTCTTATTTCGGATTTCCATTCTGTTCAGTTTGGAGTCAAAGGGAAGTCTAGTTTACGTTTCCGTCTAGCTTTTTACGGTCAAGCCTATCAGGTATCTGTTCCAGATTTGGCGACAGCTTCTGACTGGACTGGGGCCTTGATGTTCTTGAAAACCTTGCTCCTTATCTTAGATGTAAGTGTGTGTGAACATGATGGCATGGAGTATGATAAAGATTCCATTCTTGATTTTCATTTCACGGATATTTTCTTATCAGCTCTTTCAGAATTGACTAAGGAAGTAAAAGATCATCCTATCGTGGAAATTATGGGAGTGAAACGTCCTATTTACATCAATGAACTCTATCTAGGGCAGATTATCCATGTACCGGATGATCAACTCTTAAATAGTTATGACCAGCGCTTGCGCTTCACCCAACAGTTGAATGCTTATTACTCTGAGCAGCAAGTTTTTAAAGTAGAGCAGGATGGTGAGGATATCATTATCCCTATCAATTATCTAAATGGTGAATCGCGGACAGTCCTACCAGCATACCCTGAGTTGGAACCTCAATATTTGCAACAGTATCGAGGAAGTAAGGTTGCAGTAGCACGATTATTCATTATGACAGCCGATGGTGAAAAACTAGCCGAGGTTCCTTATCGACAATTCTTAGAGTCGTTAACCGAGGGAATCTATATGTTGGATGCAAAATACGTTCTCGTAGACCCTATTTCACCTGAGATGTTGCAGAAGTTATCACAAAACTGACATTCTAAAAAACTAATTTGTCTGTTCATGTTTGAAAAGTTTACCATCTGATAGTTTTTTAGGTGGTTTTCTTTTTCCTTAAGTTCTCCATTTTATTTTTCTGTATTCATTTTATGCTATAATAAGACAATGTTTTAATACCAAGATTCAACAATAGACCGAGTAATACCTAGAATAGGTAGAATTAACCTATGGAGTAAATAAATGCAGACATATAAATTGAAAAATAAAGAAAACTATCAAAATTTTGTAAAAGACTATCGTGAAATAATGAAGGAAGGGAAAGAAGCAGAAGCATTTCTTGGAGAGGATATTAGGTATCGTTTTCAACAACGCAACTCAATGATAACAGAATACACTGATATTCAGGTGTTGATGGAATATTGTTTATTCCCTCTATATGTAGTAGGTGATAAAGATATAGAGAAAATGACATTTGAGATATTTAAAGAGTTCTCTTTAAGTATTGATGAAAAGAAAATATGGCAAGTTACATAATATTTATTGCTTCAAGATTTCATTCTGGCGGAATATGAGCCTCTTCCTTTTGAAATTGATACAAGAAAATTAGTTCCTCTTATACTTGATACAATAGAAAAACTTCCTAACGAGTTAAAAACTAGTGGATATTATGCTCGATTAATTGGAAATATTAAATCAATTCCTTCTTTCAAGTATTATGAGGTGGAAAAGGTAGAGAAGATTCTTAAGGAATTCAAGGAAAAATACTACAATCCACCTAAGGTAGTAGAACTATAGCAAACACCATATTGAATGTGAGAGTTGTGGAGAATTTTAAATGACAAAACAAGAATTAGTAAATTTCATTAATAAACAAAGGGATAAGATAGGGATATTTCATATTGCGCTTAATGAACGATTTGAAGGACAATTTACCTTGGGCTACTATTACGATGAGAAGTCTAAACAATATATGGTGTATGAGATTAATGAGCGCCAAGATATTTGGATTAGAGATAAATTTATAAATGAAAATGATGCAATAGAGCGACTTTTTCTTTTGATAAAATCAACATTTTGGATAAAATAACCTCATATATAGTTAGATGTTTCAGAAATAGAATGATTAGAAATGATAAAACAATGTAAAAGGTGTTGTATGACAATAGAAATTCAGCAATACAAAAATTGTACGATATTAAATAACAACAATGATTATCAGATCCTATGGAGTAGGGGGAAAGAAGTACTTAACTTTCCCATTAGCCAGGAATTAGCAGAATGTGTTTCAAAATCAGACAAAGAATCTTTAGAGGTAATGTTTTATTGTGAACATCACCGTTGGCCTAAGGCAGATGAGTTAGAAGATTATAATCAATCGGATACGATTGTACATAGAGGCAATGGATTTATTGTATATGAGACAGACGGATATTACGAAATTGGTTTCTTTAAAGAAAATGGAGGAGCCATGGGGCCAGAGGTTTTCTATCCTATTACAAAAGCATTGATGGATAAGGCATTTGAATCTTCTAGAGGAGCATATGAGGTCATGATTTATGCTGAAACAGGGCACTGGCCTATTTAAAATATTGATAAATAAAAAATTCAAAAACTTCATATAAAGTTTCATTAGTTAGCTTCTCTTTTTAGTTAATAGATGATTGTCAAATAATAAAGGTGTAGAATGGAAACTATTTATTTAAGTCAAAAAGACATGTTGGAAATTTGTCAAGATGGTGATAAGTATTTCTTGCGTTATCCAACTTTTAATATTACCATGCCAGAAGTAGTTCAAGAAATCCCCAAAGAAGTTGCAGATAGTTATATGTCTGGAGAACATACTGGTAAAGAGTTGATGAATTATGCAGATTATGGTTTTTGGAAATCTAAAAAGCAATATACACAAGATGAATCCGATAAGCTCTTCATCGAAGATCATCCTTCCTTTATTTTGAAAAATCCTGAAAATAGTCGTTGTCTTTTCACAGCAGAGGAATTTAGACAAATTGTCACCAAAGCCATTGTTTCAGAACTGGAACCTAGCGAACTTGATGCAATTGGTATAGTTGATAGTCATTTAGAGCTTCTTCTGGTGGATCCAGTTGGCTGGGAGAAAGAGATAGAAGCAGTCCATCTGGAAATTCTGCAAGAAAAAATTAATAATTACATTCACTTCCTCGAAAGTAAGCAGTATGTAGAACGATACGGTGATAAGTTTGACAAAAAAGTCATCCATATCACATTCCAGTATTCTCCATCTGATAACGGTTTGGCCTTTCTCGCAGCGGTTCAGAAAGTGTTACAACCGACGGATATGAGCTTGAAGGTAGAATTGCCAGAGTAAAAAGGGGAGCGGAAACGCTCTCTTGATGATTTTCTATCTGCGATTGAACGTCAAGGCTATTATGAAATCAAAAATCCACGTGTCTATAAGCCTGGCACTAATGAAATTGAGCAAGTTGAAGGAATTTTTAGAATTAACCAATGGAGTAATTAAATGAAAATATATGAATCACCAAAGCCTAAAGAATATGAATCTTTTATTAATTTTTATCGTAGTGTGATGGAAGAAGGAAAAGAGGAAGAAGCTTTTTTAGGCACAAATCCAAAATATCGTATATGGCAAAGGGATTCTTATGAACTTGACAGTACAGATATTGGAGTACTAATAGAATATTGCTTATATCCTTTGTATGCGGAAGGTGATAGGGATATAGCGAGCAGAATCTTTGATATCTTGAAAGATTTTAGCTTATCTAATGATTTAATGAAATTAAAGAAGGTCACTCAATATATTTCTAATCAAAAATGGTTTGTAACGAATTATTATAATGTTCCATTTGTTATTGAAACAGATGAGTTAGTAAGAAATATTATAGAAAGCACTTCCCACCTATCAGATGAGCAGAAACGTACGTATACCTATGAAGGTTTGTGTAATGTATTAGAACGTAATCCAGAATACAGGCAGTGTGATGAAGAAAAAGTAGAGAAGATCCTTAAGGAATTCAAGGAAAAATACTATAATCCACCAAAGGTAGTAAAAACCATTAAAACCGTTGAGAAAATTGTACTAGACGTTACAAGCATCGATGCGATGGGGGTCTCTGATGACCATCTAGAGTTGTTGTTGATTGATGAAAACAAATGGATTGAGTCATTAGAAGAGGAACATCTCTTGAAACTTCAAGAAAAACTCAACAACTACATCTACTTCCTCGAAAGCAAGCAGTATGTGGAGCGATATGGTGACAACTTTGATAAAAAAATCATCCATATTACTTTCCAATATTCCCCATCTGATAACGGTTTGGCCTTTCTCGCAGCTGTTCAGAAAGTATTGCAACCAACAGATATGTGTTTGAAGATAGAATTGCCGGAGTAATACCAACCCCTCGTTTAATCGAAACAGTTTGTGGATAAACTAGAGAATTGATTAATAACTAACAATAGATAGGAGAATGTTAATCGAATGAAATACCTAAAGGCCCTCAGCTTTCGAACTAAGGCGATTGTGAGTTTGATTTTGTTAGCTCTCTTTGCCTACTCTGCTTATTCCTATGTCTGGCCTAAATATGTTCAGTGGAAGGAAGACCATGAAGTACAGATTGTTAAAACAAAGGTAGAAAGAATCGAAACTTTTGGATCTCAGAATCGCTATGTTTATTATGAGACGAGTGGAGCTAATGGATCTTTTGTTTTATCCAATTATTATGTTGCAACTACAGATAAGTTTATTGGTAGCGGATCTAATCAACCGGTTGGATTATCATTTGATGTCTATGATCTTAATCATTTGAAGAATCCACCGAAAACGATTAACGTGGTCGAGCTTTTACAAACCTATGATCAGAGATACAAACTGGACTTTCAGGCAAGAGGAGGATATTCGGATAATGGTAGAGATTATATGGTTCTTTCTTTGGTAAATAAGGAGAACGATAAAGATAAAAAAGAAGTTGCTTTAGATTTAGAAAGTGAGAAGATCACACGGGCACTTCCTGAAGATAAGACAGAATATAAATGGCGCCCTTTTTCATTTTCTTATACCAATCTAGCTGATATAGCTAATGAGTACGGTTTTATAAGCTATTATGATTTATCTTACAGAAAGAATTTTAAAGTAAGAAAAGACGTTCAGCTAAATTTTATTAAAGAATATCCTGAATATTTTAAGAGGAATGGAGGATTAGCCTTTATTGTAGTTAGACAAGGAGACTACAATGATCCGGAAGCTATTTTCCAAGATATGCGCCATTGGTTTGCGCCAGTTGGTCAGGATAAATTAGATGTTATTGCAACAGATCCAAAGACAAATGAGCAAACTCCGATCAACACGTATAAAGAATACAGGGAGTGGTACGAAAAACATCGAGATCACTTATAGTTTTTAGAATTTTAACAGTTAGGACAAAACACATGCAGTATTATTTTATTGGTGGCCTCGGTAGCAATAGCTACCATCTGGCTCCACTTATTGATGAGCTAGGCTTTCCTGTGACCTTTCTAGATCCCTATAGGGAAATGATTCAGACAGAAAACGATCTTCGTGATTGGTTTCAAGGTCAGATTGGCCAGGCGGAAGAGATCTGTTTATTGGGGCATTCCTTGGGTGGAGATTTGGCTCGTTATCTGGCTGCCGAGTTTCCTCAGATTCGAGCTCTGATTCTCCTGGATGGGGGTTATCTGGATATGGAAAAGATCCTGCCTCTTGAAGAAGAACTAGAAGGAACGGCGTCTTTCATGAAGCAGCAAGTTTTTGCGACTTTAGAAGAAGCTGTGTTATCCGAACTTGGTGATGGAGCAGATCCTACTCCTATAGCGCGAAAAGCGGTAGAGGCTAGCTATCGCTGGAATCCAGCGAGTGAACAATATGAATTAAATCTGGATCTAGAAAAGGTCTTGGCCTTATTGCGTCTACGGCGTCAGATCAAAGCTAACCAGATTTCAGTTGCAGACAAGCCTGTCCTATTTATCGGGCCTCGATACCAAGAAGAGCCTGAATGGAGAAAAGAAGCTCTGAAGCAACTAGATCCCCAGATCGAGCAAGTCTTGCTAGATGGTTTGGGGCACGAACTGTATACAGAGGCACCAGAAATTGTAGCTAGAGAAATCAACAATTGGCTCCAAAATGTTCATAAATAAAACCTGTTTCTCTTTTTGAAACAGGTTTTATTTTGTAATTTCCGAACGTTGTTTCCTATAAAATCATTCCCGTTGCATTAAGTCCGTATCTTTGGTATAATCTATCAAGGAAACGTCAAGAGACGTAGCGATGCGCTTGCGCATAGGTAGGTCAGTTTTTAGAAAAGAGATTTTTCAATCTATGTTAAATGAATTTCCTATTTTTGACTATGAAGATATTCAGTTGATCCCCAACAAATGTATCATCAATAGTCGATCTGAAGCAGATACAACTGTTCAATTTGGAAAACATACCTTCAAACTACCAGTTGTTCCAGCTAATATGCAGACGATCTTGGATGAGAATGTAGCAGAGCAGTTGGCGCGTGGTGGATACTTCTACATCATGCACCGCTTTGATGAAGCGGGACGGATTCCTTTTGTCAAACGCATGCATGAGCAAGGTTTAATCGCTTCCATTTCGGTCGGTGTTAAGGAATACGAATACGACTTTGTGAGTCAATTAAAGGCAGATGCGCCTGAGTACATCACTATTGATATCGCACACGGTCATGCGGATAGTGTCATTCGGATGATCCAACACATCAAGAAAGAATTACCGGATACCTTTGTCATTGCTGGAAATGTTGGAACACCTGAAGCTGTTCGTGAATTGGAAAATGCGGGAGCTGATGCGACTAAGGTCGGAATCGGCCCTGGTAAGGTATGTATCACCAAAGTGAAGACTGGATTTGGTACAGGTGGTTGGCAATTGGCTGCTCTTCGCTGGTGCTCAAAAGCAGCGCGTAAGCCAATCATTGCGGACGGTGGTATTCGGACCCATGGTGATATTGCCAAATCGATTCGTTTCGGGGCATCTATGGTCATGATTGGTTCTCTCTTTGCAGGCCATATCGAAAGTCCTGGTAAAACAGTAGAGATTGATGGAGAGTCTTTCAAAGAATACTATGGATCTGCTTCCGAGTACCAAAAAGGCGCTTATAAGAACGTCGAAGGTAAGAAGATTTTATTGCCTGCCAAGGGTCATTTGCAAGATACCTTGACAGAAATGGAACAAGATTTGCAAAGTTCGATCTCTTATGCAGGAGGCCGAAAATTAGCAGATTTGAAACATGTTGACTATGTGATCGTTAAGAATTCTATCTGGAATGGCGATGCACACTAATTGAATTACTTATTTATTTCACGAATGGGCGTGATGTTTCTACAAGGTGCCGGAACACCTAACAATAAGTAAGTCGGGATTATTTCTCTTTCTAGAGAGATTTCAAGGCTTGCTTAGCAGGCCTTTTTGTGTTTTGTGAATGGGTAGAGGATTTTTTAAAAAAGTAGGAGGAAGTATGAAATTACTTGAAGAGCGCATCTTAAAAGATGGCAATGTTTTAGGTGAGAATATCCTCAAGGTGGACTCCTTTTTGACCCACCAAGTGGATTTTAAATTGATGAAAGAAATTGGTCAGACTTTTGCGGAACGGTTCAAAGATGCTGGCGTGACGAAAGTTGTGACCATTGAAGCATCTGGGATTGCACCAGCCCTTTATGTAGCTGAAGCCTTGGATGTTCCCATGATCTTTGCTAAGAAGGCGAAAAACATCACGATGAATGAGGGCATCTTGACGGCTGAGGTTTATTCCTTTACCAAGCAAGTGACCAGCACCGTTTCGATTGCAGGTAAATTTTTGGATCCATCAGATAAGGTTTTGATCATTGACGATTTCCTTGCAAATGGGCAAGCAGCCAAAGGATTGATTCAAATCATTGAACAAGCCGGGGCTCAAGTCGAAGCGATTGGGATCGTGATTGAAAAATCCTTCCAAGATGGACGGGGATTGTTAGAAGAGTTGGGATATCCAGTTGTATCCCTCGCACGTTTGGACCGTTTTGAAAATGGTCAGGTTGTATTTAAGGAGGCAGACATCTAATGCAAAAACAAGAAAGCCATTCACAGGCGGCTATTTTAGGCTTGCAACACCTTTTGGCCATGTATTCGGGATCTATTTTGGTGCCGATCATGATCGCAGGAGCTTTGGGCTATAATGCTCATCAACTAACCTATCTCATCTCTACAGATATCTTCATGTGTGGGGTCGCAACTTTCCTTCAAGTGCAGCTCAATAAATACTTTGGGATCGGTCTTCCGGTAGTCCTTGGGGTTGCCTTCCAGTCTGTGGCACCTCTCAGCATGATCGGGGCTAGCCATGGTAGTGGTGCCATGTTTGGTGCCTTGATTGTCTCAGGGATTTATGTCATCCTTGTCTCAGGTTTCTTCTCTAAGATTGCCAATCTCTTCCCATCAATTGTAACGGGATCGGTTATTACCACCATTGGTTTAACTTTGATTCCAGTAGCGATTGGAAATATGGGAAATAATGCGCCAAAACCAACCGTTCAAAGCTTGATCTTGGCTGTGGTGACCATTCTCATCATTTTAGTTGTTAATATCTATACGACTGGTTTTATTAAATCCATTTCAATTTTGATTGGTTTGATCGCAGGGACTGCCATTGCGGCTTCTATGGGCTTGGTGGATTTCACACCTGTATCGCAAGCACCAGTGATTCACGTTCCAACGCCATTCTTCTTTGGAGCTCCTAAGTTTGAAATCACCTCCATCTTAATGATGTGTATCATCGCAACAGTTTCTATGGTGGAATCAACAGGTGTCTATCTTGCTCTTTCTGATATTACCAAAGATCCAATTAATAGCACGCGCCTTCGCAATGGTTACCGTGCTGAAGGGTTGGCCGTTCTCCTCGGTGGTATCTTCAACACCTTCCCTTACACTGGATTCTCACAAAACGTTGGCTTGGTGAAATTGTCTGGTATCAAGACTCGCTTGCCAATCTACTATGCCGCTGGTTTCCTTGTTCTTCTTGGTCTCCTTCCTAAGTTTGGAGCTTTAGCACAAATCATCCCAAGCCCAGTCCTTGGTGGCGCTATGCTTGTTATGTTCGGTTTTGTATCGATTCAAGGGATGCAGATTCTTGCGCGTGTTGATTTTGAACACAATGAGCACAATTTCCTCATTGCAGCGGTATCGATTGCTGCAGGGGTTGGTTTGAACAACAGCACCCTTTTCAATGGCCTTCCAACAGGATTCCAAATGTTCTTTGCGAACGGAATTGTCGTTGCCAGTGTCTTGGCGATCGTTCTCAATGCTGTTTTAAACCGCAATAAACACTAATTACAGATGAACCGGAGGTCCTTGGATCTTCGGTTTTTTGACTTTTAAGGAAACATATAGTAGAGTGGAAGAGGAGAAAATCTTATTTGATGAGAAGAGAGTTAGAATCATGTATGTAACCTATCACTTTAAAGAGCGCTTGCGCTTGTTTTTGAGTCTATTTTTACCGATTTTAATCTACCAATTGGCCAATTATTCAGCCAGCTTTATCGATACAGCCATGACTGGTCAGTACCGGACCCTTGATTTGGCCGGTGTTTCTACAGCTACCAGTCTGTGGAATCCATTTTTTACTTTCCTGACCGGGATTGTCTCTGCGCTGACGCCGATTGTTGGGCATCATTTAGGCAAGGGAAATAAAGGACGGATTGCTGGCGACTTTTACCAATTCCTCTATATGTCATTTGGTATGGCCATTCTCTTAATAGGCTTTGTTTGGGGGATTGCGCCCATGATTCTCAAGCAGATCGGTTTAGAAAATGTTGTTGCCCAAATAGCCATTCACTATTTATATTTTCTTTCTCTGGGAATCTTACCTTTGTTGCTCTTTAGTATCGTGCGTACCTTCCTCGATACCTTGGGAATGACGCGTCTATCGATGTACTTGATGCTCTTGCTTTTGCCTCTCAATGCTTGTTTTAACTATATCCTGATCTATGGGGCATTTGGTTTTCCCGAGATGGGGGGAGCAGGAGCAGGTCTTGGAACCTCTCTGGCCTACTGGGTCTTGTTGGTTATTGCGGTTTTGATCTTGTGCAAACACCCTAAGGTAGCACCTTTCCAATTGTGGAAGCCCCAACCTTATGATTTTAAAGGGATGAAAGAAGTATTGCGACTTGGGCTTCCAATCGGTGGAATTGTTTTTGCAGAAGTCATTATCTTCTCGCTGGTTGGTTTGTTAATGGCAAAATTCCCATCACTGACCATTGCTAGCCACCAATCGGCTATGAATTTTTCGACCCTGATGTATGCTTTCCCTGTTAGTATCTCCAGTACCATGGCGATTATCGTATCTTACGAACTGGGAGCAGGAAGACCAGAAGTGGTCAAACAATATTGCCGTTTGGGACGACTGACAGCCTTTGGCTTTGCCATTGTCACCCTGGTCTTTCTCTATACATTCCGCTTCCAACTAGCAGGGCTATATGGCAAGGATCCAGTCTTTGTGCAACAAACAGCGATTTTTATGACCTATAGCCTCTTTTTCCAAGTAGCTGATACTTTTGCAGCACCCCTGCAAGGGATTTTGCGGGGTTATAAGGATACAACTGTTCCATTCTTATTAGGTGTCTTTAGTTATTGGTGTATCTCAATCCCGCTAGGGATTTTCCTTGATCATGTGACCAACTTGGGTCCCTATGCTTATTGGATAGGTCTTATTTCTAGCCTTGTCGTAAGTGGAATTTGTTACCAGCTTCGGCTCTGGCAAATCGAAAAAAAGCAAACAAACTAGAATGAAGTCTGGGAAACCAGGCTTTTTATGTACCGTGAATATTATAAATTTTCTGAAAGTTCTTGACAATCGATGTCAAAGTGGTAAGATTAGGAGGTAGAAATGAAGAACTAGAAGGAGAACAAGATGAGAAGTGATATGATCAAAATGGGGATCGACCGAGCACCAGCGCGTGGTCTCCTTTATGCAACAGGGCAAGTAAAATCAGCAAAGGATATGCAAAAGCCCTTTATTGCCATTTGTAACTCCTATATTGATATCGTTCCAGGACATGTTCACCTGCGTGAATTAGCAGATGTTGCCAAGGAAGCTATTCGCGAGGCTGGTGGGATTCCTTTTGAATTTAATACCATCGGTGTCGATGACGGAATCGCTATGGGGCATATCGGGATGCGTTATAGTTTGCCATCTCGTGAGTTGATCGCAGATGCTGCTGAAACAGTCATTAATGCCCACTGGTTTGATGGTGTTTTCTATATTCCCAACTGTGATAAGATTACACCAGGTATGATTTTGGCAGCCATGCGGACCAATGTGCCTGCCGTATTTTGTTCTGGTGGACCTATGAAGGGTGGCGTTGACATGACGGGGCATCAGGCGACTCTCTCAAGTTTGTTTGAAGCTGTAGGTACTTATCAAGCTGGTGATATGGGCATGGATGAGCTGGATTTCTTGGAAAAAAATGCCTGCCCAACTTGTGGCTCTTGCTCTGGTATGTTTACTGCCAATTCCATGAACTGTTTGATGGAAGTATTAGGTCTTGCTCTTCCTGGAAATGGTACCATCCTAGCTGTTTCAGATGAAAGGCGGGAATTGGTTCGCCAAGCGGCCAAACAATTGGTAGAGAATATTAAAAAGGATATCCGTCCACGGGATATTGTGACCAAAGAAGCCATCGACGATGCTTTTGCGCTCGATATGGCCATGGGTGGTTCTACCAATACTGTGCTTCATACACTGGCTATTGCGCGTGAGGCGGGGATTGACTATGATCTCAAAGATATCAACGAAATTGCCAAGAAGACACCTTATCTCTCTAAAATTGCACCTTCAAGTGTCTACACTATGCATGATGTGCATGAAGCTGGTGGTGTTCCAGCCATTATCAATCAGTTGATCAAAAAAGGTGCCATTAAGGGTGATCGTATTACGGTTACTGGTAAAACCTTGAAAGAAAACGTAGCTGGTGCTGAAATCAAAAATGAAGAAATTATCCATCCAATCGAACATCCTATTTCACCGGTAGGTGGTTTGTCGATCCTTTACGGAAATATTGCTCAGGATGGAGCTGTTATCAAGGTCGGTGGAGTCGATCCGTCTGTGACCACTTTCCGTGGTAAAGCTATTTGTTGCGACTCACAAGATCAAGCCCTTGAGTTGATTGACAATGGAACAGTCAAGAAGGGACATGTTGTTGTCATTCGTTACGAGGGTCCTCAAGGTGGACCTGGTATGCCAGAGATGCTAGCGCCAACCTCTAAGATTGTCGGACGCGGTCTTGGTAAGGATGTGGCACTGATTACGGATGGTCGTTTCTCAGGAGCTACTCGTGGGATTGCTATTGGTCACGTTTCTCCAGAAGCAGCAGAAGGTGGAAATATCGCCCTAATCGAAGATGGGGACGAAATCGTGATTGATCTTCCAAATCGTACCCTTGATCTACTTGTCGATGATGCAACTCTTGCAGAACGTCGCAAACACTTGAAACCTTTCAAATCAAAAATCTCCAGCGGTTGGTTGCGTCGCTATACAGCCTTTGCCAAATCAGCCAATGTCGGCGGAACCTTGATGAGTGACGAAGAATTCGAAGAACGGAAAGCAGAACGTCAAGTCCAAGAAAAATAAGAAAAAACCTTTCCTGCTATGTGATATCACAAGCAAGAAAGGCTTTTTTAGTGGAACCATTATTTGGTGCGCATTTCACCTTGAGGGAAGTAGGTTCCTTCAGGCATATCGTTAATGATGACGTGAACAGCTGACTGAGGAGCACCAGTATTGCGGACAACAGCTTCGGTTACTTCCTTGGCCAAGGCTTTCTTTTGTTCCAAGGTGCGTCCTTCAAATAGGTCAATTCGTACAAATGGCATATGGCCACCTCCTAAATTTTTTATAGGACTATTTTATCACATTTTGGGATACAAAGCTTAGCAAAATTATGGTAAAATGATAATGAAACACATTTTAGAGAGAACAAAAGGAAAATGGCACAATTATATTATAAATATGGGACCATGAACTCGGGGAAAACCATTGAGATCTTGAAGGTGGCCCATAATTATGAAGAGCAAGGCAAGAGCGTCGTCATCATGACCTCGGCAATCGATACACGAGATGGAGTAGGAGTGGTTTCTAGTCGAATCGGTATGAAACGCGAAGCCGTTGCGATTGAAGACGATACGGATATTTTTGGCTTTATTAAAAACCAAGTAATCAAACCTTACTGTGTCTTAATCGATGAAGCTCAGTTTTTGAAACGACACCATGTCTACGACTTGGCAAGAGTCGTGGATGAACTGGATGTGCCGGTCATGGCTTTTGGCCTCAAAAATGATTTCCGAAATGAACTCTTTGAAGGTTCCAAACACCTCCTCTTGTTAGCCGACAAGATCGAGGAGATCAAAACCATCTGCCAATACTGTTCCCGCAAGGCGACCATGGTCTTGCGTACCCAAGCGGGTAAACCTGTCTATGATGGAGAGCAGATCCAGATCGGTGGACACGAGACCTATATCTCCGTTTGCCGTAAGCATTATTTTAATCCAGACATACCAACTGAAAGCGTCTAGAACGTTTTAGAGAGGATAATAATGTCTATTTGTTTAAAAGAAATTACAATATCGAATTATTTTGACGTTTTAAATCTAGAAGTTCATCTAAACCAAAGGAATTTTATTGCATCCAATTCCATTAGCTTAGCTGAAGCCTATGTATATGATAAAAATGGTGATTTTATAGCTCCCTTAGCAGTTTATGATAAGGAAGTATTAGTTGGTTTTGTTATGATTGCCTATGATCAGAAAATTGGGATCAGCAAGGGGAACTACTTGTTATTTCGTTTTATGATCGATAAACGATTTCAAGGTTTAGGCTATTTTAAACCGACTATGGATGCAGTCATTGACTTTGTTCGAACAGAGCCAGCTGGAAAAGCAACAAGTCTTTGGTTATCTTATGAACCGGAAAATAATCAAGCGAGATCTTGCTATCTCCATTATGGATTTAAAGAAACTGGCGAAGCCATAGAAAACGAAATTGTAGCAATCTATGATCTAACAACCAAGAATTAAGGAGCAAACATGAATATCTATGATCAACTACAAGCTGTAGAAGACCGATACGAAGAGTTAGGAGAATTACTGAGTGACCCAGATGTGGTCTCTGATACCAAACGCTTTATGGAGCTTTCAAAAGAAGAAGCTTCCACGCGTGATACGGTGACAGCCTACCGTGAGTACAAGCAAGTCCTTCAAAACATTGTTGACGCTGAGGAAATGATTAAGGAAGCAGGCGGCGATGCGGACTTGGAAGAAATGGCCAAGCAAGAGCTAAAAGATGCTAAGGCTGAAAAAGAAGAGTACGAAGAAAAATTGAAGATCTTACTTCTTCCAAAAGATCCAAACGATGACAAGAACATTATCTTGGAAATCCGTGGAGCAGCAGGAGGAGACGAAGCCCAGTTATTTGCTGGTGACCTCTTGCAGATGTACCAAAAATACGCGGAAAGCCAAGGCTGGCGCTTTGAAGTCATGGAAGCTTCCTATAATGGCGTTGGCGGGATCAAAGAAGTCGTAGCCATGGTCTCTGGGCAATCAGTCTACTCGAAACTCAAGTATGAATCTGGAGCCCACCGGGTACAACGGGTTCCTGTGACAGAAAGCCAAGGTCGTGTCCATACTTCGACTGCTACAGTTCTAGTTATGCCAGAAATCGAAGAAGTCGAGTACGACATTGATCCAAAAGACCTACGGATTGATATCTACCACGCATCTGGTGCGGGTGGACAGAACGTCAACAAGGTCGCAACAGCCGTTCGTATCGTCCACTTGCCAACCAATATCAAGGTCGAGATGCAAGAAGAACGGACCCAACAGAAGAACCGCGAAAAAGCCATGAAGATCATCCGTGCGCGTGTGGCTGACCACTTTGCTCAGATTGCCCAAGACGAGCAAGACGCTGAGCGGAAGTCTACTATTGGGACTGGTGACCGTTCAGAGCGGATCCGGACTTACAACTTCCCTCAAAACCGTGTGACCGATCACCGGATTGGCTTGACCCTTCAAAAATTGGACACCATCTTATCTGGTAAATTAGATGAAGTGGTCGATGCTTTGGTCTTGTATGATCAAACTCAAAAATTAGAAGAGTTGAATAAATAATGTTGTTGGGACCATTATTAGCCCAGTATGAAGAAGAATTAATAGCCGTTGGAGAGGAAGCAGAAAGCCTCTCCTTCGCGTATCGAGCTTTAAAAAACTGGACCTTTACAGACTTTGTCCTGGCCTTGCAAAAAGAAGTGGAAGTAGAGGATCAGGCCTTGCTTGATTCCATTTTTGAACAGTTGAAACATCACGTCCCTGCCCAGTATATTATTGGTAGTGCAGAATTCTGTGGCCATGTTTTTACAGTGGATGAACGCGTGCTGATTCCACGACCTGAAACGGAAGAATTGGTCACTCTTATTCTTGAAGAAAACGATGAGAAAGCCTTACGAGTTCTGGATATTGGTACAGGAAGTGGTGCTATCGCTATTAGCTTAGCCCTTGCTAGACCTACCTGGCAGGTTCAAGCTAGCGATGTCTTAGAAGAGGCTTTAGCCCTGGCTCAAAAAAATGCCAAGCAGTTAGAAGCTTTCCTTGAATTTAAGTCGTCAGATGTTTTGGAGCAGCTAGCAGGTCCCTATGACCTGATTGTGTCCAACCCTCCCTATATCTCCCGGGATGATGTAGAAGAGGTTGGAGCCAATGTTTTAGCCTCTGAACCCCACTTAGCTCTCTTTGCAGACCATGATGGATATGCCATCTACGAAAAGATTGCCCAGCAAGCACCAAGTGTTTTAACACCAGATGGAAAGATTTACCTAGAAATTGGCTATAAGCAAGGAAGCAAGGTAAAAGAGCTTTTTCAAGAGGCATTTCCCAACAAACAAGTTCGAGTTTTGAAAGACCAATTTGGACAAGATAGAATGGTAGTAGTAGACAATGGATCACATTGAGAAAGAATTAGAAGCAGGCCGTGCGGTTATTCTGCCAACTGAAACAGTCTATGGTATTTTCGCTAAAGCTTTGGATCAAGAGGCAGTTGATTATATTTACGAATTAAAACGTAGGCCTAGAGAGAAAGCCCTGAACTTGAATGTAGCAGACGAAGAAGATATTCGAATTTATTCGAAAAACCAACCTAGCTATCTAACAAAACTGATTGATTCATTTTTACCCGGTCCTTTAACTATTATTCTTCAAGCAAATGAAAAGGTGCCTGACTGGATTCATTCTGGGATGGATACAGTTGGTTTTCGAATGCCAGCCCATCCAAATACTTTGGAATTAATTCGTAAATATGGTCCTTTAGTTGGTCCTTCTGCAAATCTATCTGGACATGCTAGCGGAACAAAGTATGAAGCTATTGTAAAAGAATTTGATCAGGTAATTCCTGGCTTTGAGGACGATGCTTTCCTTACTGGCCAAGATTCAACTATCCTAGATATCTCTGGGGCCAAAGCAAGGATTTTACGACAAGGTTCGATTACGAAAGCTGACTTGCTTGCACAAGTGCCCGAGCTTTCTTTTGAGGAAGATGACCTTCCTCTGTCATAATGTATATAAAAAATTATTTAATAAGGAGTAGACCTATGATTTTTGATAAAGAAGATTACAAAGCCTATGATGCAGACCTATGGAATGCGATCGCTAAAGAAGAGGAACGCCAACAAAACAATATCGAGTTGATTGCTTCTGAAAATGTCGTCTCTAAGGCGGTTATGGCAGCACAAGGGTCTATCCTGACCAATAAATACGCAGAAGGCTATCCGGGTCATCGTTACTATGGTGGGACTGATGTCGTAGATGTCGTCGAAAGCCTGGCCATCGAACGTGCTAAGGAAATTTTTGGGGCTAAGTTTTCCAATGTTCAACCCCACTCAGGTAGTCAGGCCAACTGTGCTGCCTATATGGCTTTGATTGAGCCTGGAGACACTGTTATGGGGATGGATCTGGCTGCCGGTGGGCATTTGACGCACGGAGCTTCTGTGAGTTTCTCTGGTCAAACTTATAACTTTGTGTCCTATAGTGTAGATCCGGAAACAGAACTCTTAGATTTTGACGCCATCTTAAAACAAGCCCAAGAAGTCAAACCAAAACTCATCGTTGCTGGTGCTTCAGCCTACTCTCACATTATTGATTTCTCAAAATTCCGTGAAATTGCAGATGCAGTAGGAGCCAAGCTCATGGTTGATATGGCCCATATTGCTGGTCTAGTTGCAGCAGGTCTTCACCCAAGTCCAGTGCCTTATGCCCATATCACGACAACAACCACTCACAAGACCCTTCGTGGTCCTCGTGGTGGCTTGATCTTGACTAATGACGAGGAGTTAGCTAAGAAAATTAACTCTGCCATCTTCCCTGGTATTCAAGGAGGACCACTAGAGCATGTCGTTGCAGCTAAAGCCGTTGCTTTTAAAGAAGCGCTTGATCCTGCCTTTAAAGAGTATGCCACTAACGTGATTAAGAACAGTCAGGCTATGGCTGATGTCTTCTTGCAAGATCCTGATTTCCGTGTTATTTCAGGCGGAACTGAGAACCACCTTTTCCTTGTCGATGTGACGAAAGTCGTTGAAAATGGGAAAGTGGCGCAAAATTTGTTAGATGAAGTCAACATTACTCTCAACAAGAACTCCATTCCTTACGAAACTTTATCACCATTCAAGACAAGTGGAATCCGGATTGGGGCAGCAGCCATCACCGCTCGTGGTTTTGGAGTAGAGGAAAGCCGTACAGTGGCTGAACTGATGATCAAAACCTTGAAAAACGCAGAGAACCCAGCTGTATTAGAAGAAGTGCGGAACCAAGTTAAAGCCTTGACAGATGCCTTCCCACTTTACAAGGACTAAACCATCTTATGGACATTTACGTAAAGAAAGCTATCATTCATCAATTCAGCCCAGATGATACCGATCTCTATCTGGCAGATAAATACCTCAATATCACTCCTAAAATTGAGGAATACTTGCGCAGAAAGATTGAGCGTGTCTATTCCGATGAGGCCAAGACCGGCATTTTTGAGGAAGACAATCCATTCCTTGAGATGATCACGGATGATTTCCTAGAAACTTCAGTAGCCGTAGCCAATCGCTGGAAAGAAGAATTTGTCGTCTCTGAGAATCAAAAGACCAACGATTTGGTGTTTATCCAATTCTCGAAAGAAGGGGTGGACCATTTTGCCTTTCTTCGAATCGCTTTACGAGAAACCTTGACCCATCTTGGCGGTGAAGTGGATAATCCGATTAAGTTGACGCAAAACAATCTACCTGGCTTTGGGACTGGTGCTGATGAGGCCTTGGTCATTAATCTTCAAAACCGCAAATACCATTTGATCGAAAAACGAATCAAGTACAATGGAGCGTTTTTGAACTATTTCTCTGAGAATCTTCTCCAGGAGCAACCTAAGATTTCACCTAAAAAATCGATCAAGGCACTAGAAAAAACAGCCCAGAAAATTGCGGAAAGCTTTAATACAGATGATTTTCAATTTCAATCAAAGGTTAAATCAGCTATTTTCAATCATATCGAGGAAGAAAATAAACTCTCTCCAGAGAAATTAGCAGATGATCTCTTCGATAACAATCTGACAGCCCGCCTCAGTTTTATTGACCAAGTCAAAGAAGCTGTACCTGAACCTGTCACTTTTGAAGAAATTGATGCATCTCGCCAGTTGAAGAAGTTTGAAAATCAGAAATTGTCATTGTCAAATGGAATTGAACTGATCGTTCCGAATAATGTCTATGAAGATGCAGAATCTGTTGAATTTATTCTAAACGAGAACGGGACCTATTCTATTCTGATCAAAAACATTGAGGATATACAGAGTAAATAATGATTAAACGCATAGTGAAGATCTTCTTATTCATCTTACTTATATTTGGAATCTACAAGGGGATCCAGATCCACCATGATGTCAAACAAGTCATGCAGTATCGCTCTCTGGTTAGAGAAGTCCTTGCTGAGGAGGATACCACAGCCAATGAAAACCTCATTCTGGCTATGATCTATACAGAGACCAAAGGTCGAGAGGACGATGTCATGCAGGCTAGTGAGAGTGCAAGTGGTGAGACCAATACCATTAGTGATAATAAGGCCAGTATTCGCCAAGGCATTCAGACCCTCTCCGACGAATTAAAAGAAGCTAAGAAAAAAGGGGTCGATAGCTGGACTGCGGTTCAAGCCTATAATTTCGGAAAAGACTACATTGATTATGTGGCTAAACACGGTGGGACAAATTCCCTAGAGTTGGCACGCGCTTATTCGCGAGATGTAGTAGCTCCGAGTCTTGGCAATGTAACCGGTGAGACTTATCTTTACCTCCACCCTATCTCTCTTTTAAATGGGATGGAACTCTACATTAATGGTGGCAATATTTATTATTCCCGTTTAGTAGAAACCAATATGACGATTATGAAGTTATTTTCATGGTTTTAATCAATCAATTCAGAGAGAGTAGGACAGAAATCGGTCATTCGTTAGAATTCGATTTCGTCGTCCCACCTCCGCACAGTTTAGTAGGGCTGTAACAGCTGATGAAATCAGCGTAGTAGAGCCCACTCAACCACTGCGTCTTGCTCGACAATCCAAAGACAATTGAGAGGCTAGGACTTTTATCCTAGCCTCTCTTATAATCTATAAATCTTTTTGTGTATTCTGACTTTTTAATCCTAGTATTTTGAAATCATTGAATAGCTATGATAAAATACTAGTTAGTTTTAAAATATCTTGAGGAGTTCCTATTGAATAGAAAATCATTCTACGGGCTGCTTTTGGGGTTGATTCTCCTATGTATCGCATTTTTTGGGAAGTATCAACAAAAAACGCAGCTGGACCACACGAATTACCTACAAAGTAGTCGTCCTACCTTATTTTTTCATGGTTATGGATCGAGTGCCAATGCAGAAAAACACATGACAGATGCAGCAAAAAAAGCAGGGGTGACACAAACCGTCATCACTGCAAACGTGTCTACCGATGGACAAGTAAAGCTGACAGGGAACATTCCCAAAGGTGCGGTCAATCCAATTATCAAAGTGGAATACCAAAACAATCGCACGCCCGATCCAAAAGTCATCAGCAATTATGCCTATCAGGTAGTTAAAAAACTTCAAGATACCTACCATTTTAAAGAGATGAACGTCGTCGCTCATTCTATGGGAAATATGTCCGTCTTATATTATCTTCTGGAACATGGAAGTGATGAGAATTTGCCAAAAATTGTCAAGCAGGTCTCTATTGCCAACCATGTCGCTGGACTCGAAGGGATGAATTTACCACAAGGTTTGGTTCTAGATACGCAAACTGGTAAACCCTCCGCAATGAATGAGCAGTACCAACAGCTTTTAGCTCTTCGGGAAGTCTATCCAGAAAATCAGATCGATGTACTGAATATCTATGGTGATATCGGTGGAGAGACGGATGGATCGGTTCTCAACGTTTCTTCGAAAGCCCTTCGCTACCTAGTAGTAGAGCGCGCAAAAAGCTACCGTGAAGAAAAGATTGATGGCAAAGGTGCCCAGCATAGCCAACTTCATGAAAATCCAATAGTAGATAAGCTGTTGATTCAGTTTCTTTGGGGAAAATAAAAATGTCATGCATTCTTAAAAAAACTGTAAGCTAGTTTTAAGAAAGAAACGATATAATAAACATTGAAGTGAATAACTCTTTTATTGGCTTCTTTTTTTCATCTCTAGTCAGGTGAAATAGTCGATAAAATCTACTCAGCGTGGATATGAGATAGAAAGAAGAGAAAAATGAAATTAAGAAAAATTGCTTTATTTGTAGCGTCGACAGTTGCCCTCTTTAGTGGAATTCCACATGTTTCTGCAGATACTAATGTCCAGAAAGTCATTGATGAAACTTATGTCAAACCAGACTATGTTTTGGGTTATTCTCTAGACCAAAGTCAAATTGAGCAAACCTTGAGTTTGCTGAACTACGATAGTTCAAAAGACAAAGAAGAGTGGAAGACCATGACACCAGAGGTTTACTCTTCGATTATGAACGTTGCGAACGATGATAGTCTAGAACTCTATTCCTCCGTTAAAATTCAAAAATTAGGTAAGAATAAGGCTCTAGAAGTGAATATCGTAACGCCTCAAAACATCACCAAGGTTACCGCAGATATGTATCGTAATGCAGCCGTTACACTTGGATTGGAGCATGCTCAAATTACAGTAGCATCTCCTGTCCAAGTAACAGGTGAAAGTGCCTTAGCTGGTATCTATTACTCGCTTGAGAAAAATGGCGCCAAAGTTTCTCAAGAAAGCAAAGATCTGGCTCAAGAAGAGTTAAAGACTCTATCCGGAATCAACGAAGAAAACGCTGGCAAGAAAAACTTCGATGCAGATAAGTTAAACGTCGCTTTGACCGACATTAAAACAGCAGTAGCCAATGCCAAACAGAACAATCAGGATTTGAGCAAGGATGATATTCGAAAGATTGTCGAAGAAACGCTCAAAAATTATAAGCTAGATACAACTGTGACAGGTAACCAGATCAATTTGATCGTGAATTTCGCAGTGAATCTCTCAAAGAGTAGTGTTATCAGTAGTAAAAACTTTACCAAAACATTGACGGATTTGAAAAATAGTATCGTAGACAAGGCAGGTGATACCTTTAACAATATCAATCTCAATTTTGATACAAATGCCATTTTAAAAGATAGTGGAAACTTCTTCACAAACGCATGGAATGCCATTGCCGGCTTCTTCGGAGCCATCTGGGATGCCATTGTCAAATTCTTTAGTGGTTTGGTTGGATAAACATAGCACAAACGCACTGCTGACAAGAAGTCAGAGTGCTTTTTTTGTGTTTAGTTGCTTGAAGTTTTTTTGAAAATAGTTGCTTCGTAGCAAAGAAGAGTTGCAAAGAATTTAAAAACATAGTATACTTTGAAAAACAAATTAAAGGAGGAGTTATGTTAAAAGCTTATAAAAAATTTTGGGAAGGCTATGCAGAGTTTACCGGTTACTCAACCGTATCAGAATACTGGTGGCCACACTTCATACATTTGCTTATTACAATGCCATTGTTTTACGCTTTAATTCAACTTCAAATCGATCCTAATGATGTGTCTGCTTATCAAATGATTTTTTCGTTACGCCCACTTTATTCTGTATTTGGACTTATAATTTTCCTACCTTCATTAACCCTTTCAGTTCGGCGCCTAAGAGATGCAGGATTGCACTGGTTATATCTTCTTGTAGGACTTATTCCATACGTAGGTTGGTTTTTCATGCTTCTTTTTATGATCCTACCAACAAATCGAGATAAGGAAGTAGAACCTGATTAAGTTAATAAAAGATCTTGAAATCATAATCATTTCAAGATCTTTTATATATATGTTATGGCTCTATTATTTTAAAGCTCCTGAATCAAGGTCCGCCGGACCTTTAACTCGCTCTATTATTTTAAAGCTCGTGAAGAAAAGGTCCCCCGGACCTTTTTTTTTATTCCCACTCTACAGTTGCAGGTGGTTTACTTGTGATATCATAGACGATACGGTTAACGTGGTAAACTTCGTTTACGATGCGCACAGAGATTTTTTGTAGGACTTCCCAAGGGATCTTAGCGAAGTCAGCTGTCATTCCATCGATAGAAGTGATAGCGCGGATAGCGATAGTGTAGTCGTAAGTACGACCGTCACCCATAACACCTACTGAACGAACGCCAGTGTTAACAGTGAAGTATTGCCAAATATCGCGGTCAAGACCAGCTTTAGCGATTTCTTCACGAAGGATAGCGTCTGATTCACGAACAGTTTCGAGTTTTTCTTCAGTGATTTCCCCCATAACACGGATGGCAAGACCTGGTCCTGGGAATGGCTGACGCCATACGATGTGGTCTGGCATACCAAGCTCGGTACCGAGGGCACGAACCTCATCCTTGTAAAGAGTGTTGAGTGGTTCGATCAATTCAAACTGCATATCTTCTGGAAGTCCACCCACGTTGTGATGAGACTTATTTTACAACAAACCCAGTTGAACTTGAAAAAGCTTTAGAAAAAAATTAAGATTGCACATGGGGGAGATTCTCCTGAAACAGCAACTCCTGCTCTCACAAAGATTGTTTCTACTTATGACTGGTCTAAGTCACCAAAAAATAAAAAGTTTGTGGTGTTGTTAACAGATGCTAGGATGAAAGAAGATCCGTCAATTCCATCTATCGCTGAGACATTAACAACTCTGAAAAAAGCTGGTATTGATAGAATCGTAGCGACAACCTTGTATAATCAACGAAACTATAAAGATTTTGTGTCTGAGAGACGTTTAATGGATATTGATCGTAACTTGGCTGACTCTTTAACTAAGGATGCAGCTTCATGGATTGTGGAAACAGTCAGTGAGGGACGTCAGTACAAGGTAACAAAAGACAGCTACCAATTCTACTTGGAACGTCGTACAACTGTGCCAGTTTTGGAGCAGAAAGAAACTCCTAAACCAGCACCTACTGCTTACAAACCAGAACCGGCTAAACTTCCTGAAACAGGAAGCAATGATTCTAGTAACCAAACTCTTTTGGGTCTAGGTATTATGCTCGCAGGTTTTGGATTGGCTACAAGCGCTAGAAAATCAAAAGAACAGTAAGATAAATTAATAAAAACAAAACACCTGAAGTAGAGCTATATTGGCTTTTATCAGGTGTTTTTTTCTTATAATATGAGAGCTGTTAGAATTAGACTAAAGTAGGTGTGGTTCAAATATTCTGATGGGATTTTTATGTTTCTTTACGATGATTTCCAGAAAAATTTTCTATAAATTTTAGCAATCGTTAAAACGATAACGTAAACGATACCCAAGATGGTTAAAACAAACTTTCCAGGACTCACTTCTGATCCGATAATAAAGATATGAAAGAGAGGAGCGAGGCCAATGCACACGTATATCAGATAAGTAACAAGGTTTAATTCACCAAATCCTGCAAAAAAATCTTTCATTTAAATTCTCCTACAATATACTTTTAATGTCAGTATACTATAAATAAAAGAAAAGAACAAAAGATAAATCAATAAAAATAAAAGACCTGAATTAGAGTTATATAGGCTTTTATCAGGTGTTTTTTGATTATGAGTTTTGGTACTAACATGAAAATAAAAACGCTGAAATCATTGATTTCAAGCGTTTTTTTGAATAACTTACTCTATTCCCACTCAACGGTTGCAGGTGGTTTACTTGTGATATCATAGACGATACGGTTAACGTGGTCAACTTCGTTTACGATACGGACTGAGATTTTTTGGAGAACTTCCCAAGGAATCTTAGCGAAGTCAGCTGTCATTCCATCGATCGAAGTGATAGCACGGATAGCGATGGTATAGTCGTAAGTACGACCATCCCCCATAACACCTACTGAACGAACGCCAGTGTTAACAGTGAAATATTGCCAGATATCGCGATCAAGACCTGCTTTAGCAATTTCTTCACGAAGGATAGCATCTGACTCACGAACAGTTTCAAGTTTCTCTTCAGTGATTTCACCCATGACACGGATCGCAAGACCTGGACCTGGGAATGGTTGGCGCCATACGATGTGGTCTGGCATACCAAGTTCAGTTCCAAGAGCACGAACTTCATCCTTGTAAAGAGTGTTGAGCGGCTCGATCAGTTCAAACTGCATATCTTCTGGAAGACCACCCACGTTGTGGTGAGACTTGATAGTTTGAGCAGTATCCGTACCTGACTCAATGACGTCTGTATAGAGTGTTCCTTGTGCAAGGAATTTCACGTCTGTCAGTTTGCTTGCTTCGTCATCAAAGACATAAACAAACTCGTTACCGATAATCTTCCGTTTTTGTTCAGGGTCAGATACACCTGCCAATTTATCCAAGAAGCGTTTAGCAGCGTCAGCTTTGACAATGTTCAACCCAAACTTACCACCAAGCATATCCATAACTTGATCAGCTTCCCCTTTACGGAGAAGACCATGGTCTACAAAGATACAGATCAATTGATCTCCGATAGCTTTTTGAAGGAGAACGCCAACAACAGAAGAGTCTACCCCACCTGAAAGTCCAAGAAGGACACGTTTGTCTCCAACTTTTTCGCGGATTTGTTTGATTTGCATCTCGATGAAGTTATCCATAGTCCAGTCACCTTTGGCACCACAGATATTCAAGGCAAAGTTACGCAAGATGTCATAACCGTGAACAGAGTGACGAACTTCAGGGTGGAATTGGATTCCGTAGATTTTTTTATCAGGATTTTCAATCGATGCAAATGGACAGTCAGCAGAAGTACCAGTGCGGATAAAGTCAGCCGGAATTTCTGTAACAGCATCTCCATGGCTCATCAAGACCAATTGTTTGTCTGGTGTGCCTGCGAAGAGAGCAGAAGACTCCGTCAAGCCAAGCTCAGATTGACCATACTCACGGTTACCAGCGTCCCCTGCGGGTACAACCTTTCCTCCAAGCTTGTGAGTCAATAGCTGCATTCCGTAACAGATTCCAAGGATTGGAATACCGAGTTCGAAAATTTCAGGATCGATATCAAAAGACCCTTCCTCGTATACTGAGTTTGGTCCGCCTGAAAGAACGATCCCAACTGGATTGATTTCACGAACTTCAGCTGCAGTAATTTTGTGGCTCTTCAATTCCGAAAAGACACCAATTTCACGAATTCGACGTGAAATAAGCTGATTGTACTGGCTACCGTAGTCAAGCACGATGATCTTTTCAACATCATGCAAATCAGTTGATAGGTTTGTCATCTTATCCCCTTCTTATAGAAATTTACTTTCCTCTATTCTAACACAAATGCCTTGTCTTTACCAATCTCTGATTGAAGAATTAGGAATTTTACGCTACAATAGAAGTAACACAGAGAAAGAGCAAGGTTATGATTCCAGCTTACATTCAAATTCATGATCAGATTAAATCTGAGATTGATCAAAAAATATGGAAAATTGGAGAGCGGCTTCCCAGTGAACGCGATCTAGCTGAAAAATTTCAGGTGAGTCGGATGACTCTTAGGCAGGCCATTACCCTTCTGGTCGAAGAAGGAGTACTTGAAAGACGGGTAGGAAGTGGTACCTTTATCACTAGCACGCGCGTCCAAGAAAAAATGCGCGGAACGACCAGTTTTACTGAGATTATGAAATCGCAAGGTAAGGAACCTTCTAGTCAAGTGATTTCTTACCGTAAAACCATTCCTAGTCTCCAAGAAGTGGATAAATTAGGTATCGATAAGACAGACACCATCATTCGGATGGAGCGGGTCCGATATGCGGATGGGATCCCTGTCGTTTATGAAGTGGCTTCCATTCCAGAGAAATTTATAAAAAATTTCAATCGCGAAGAGGTTACTAGCCATTTCTTCCAAACTTTGGAGCGTCATGGTTATAAGATTGGAAAGTCGCACCAGACCATCTATGCGCGATTGGCCAAAGATAAGATTGCGAACTACTTACAGATTTCAAAAGGGCAGGCTATTTTAGGTCTGACACAGGTTTCCTATTTTGAAGATGGGACGGCTTTTGAGTATGTAAAAAGTCAGTATGTCGGCGAACGGTTCGAATTTTATTTGGAAAACAACTAAACTCACAATTCACAGTAATAAAAAAACTCTTCAAATGTTTGAGAGACTCTCTCTTTGGCATTTGGGAGCTTTTTTAGGTTGAAGTCATTCTTTCTAAATAGTGATAGTATGGTCAAAAAAAGATTTGAAAAAAATTTTAAAAAATTTTTATTTTTTCTTCAATTTTTGATTTTTTTTACGAATTAATAGATAGAAGCTAGTTTTAGATCTAAAAAAGATATAAGGCAGGAAAAAAATGAAAAAAATTAAAATTGATGTGGTAGCTGTTCCCTTGAGTGGGCATCTGTACCCAACTTTAAATCTCGTCAAACCCTTATTGGATGATCCAACTATGGAAATCCGGGTTTTCACAGGACCTCAGAAAAAGGCCGTTGCAGAAAGTCTGGGCTTCACTGTCGTTCCGATTCTAGAGGACAAAGTAGAAGAATTTGAACGTGCGGCTAATAACGATAAAAAACACAATCTATTTTCAGCCTATCGGCAATTGTCCAAGAGTCTCGATTTGATTAATCATGTATCGGATCAATTGTTAGAGGAGTGGCGCGTCAATCGCCCAGATATTGTGATTGCTGATTTTATCACTCTATCAGCAGGCTTTGTGGCAGAACAGTTAGAAATTCCTTGGATTACCACCATGGCAACACAATTTGCAATCGAAACTCCTTATGGTCCACCTTGCTTCTTTGGAGGGATGGGAATTGCACGAACCAAGAAGGAAGAAAAGATCCAAGCGCTGTGTAGAAAACTCACGCGCATTGGAAAATACTGTGGGGCTTTCCTCTTACGCAAACGCTTAAAACGTTACAATTTTAAGTTGTACAATCAAAATGGAGTGGAGACTATTTACTCTCCTTATGCCATCTTTGGAATTGGTATGATGGAGCTGGAGTTGAAAACACATTTCCCTCATCAATATGCTTGGCTTGGCCCTTTGGGGACTTCTCTTGAAAAAGCAGAAGATTATCCTTTGGATCTAAGCTCTTATGAAGACAAAAAGAAGGTTCTCGTGACTTGTGGGACTCAGTTGCCGTGGGCAAAAGAAAATTTGCTCCATCAAACCAAGCAGTTAGCCAAAGAGCATCCAGAATGCCACTTTTTTGTCACACTAGGAGACGGGGCAAAAGAATTTTCTGAAGAAGAAGTAGCTTCAAATGTGACTCTCGTAACTTATCTCCCTTACAAAGAATACATACCGCAAATGGACTATGTCATTCACCATGGAGGGGCTGGAATCTTTTATCAGTGCATCGAATTTAAGAAACCAGCCTTAATCTTGCCGCATGATTATGACCAATTTGATTATGCCATTCGAGGAGTAGAAGCAGGGATTGCTTTTCAAGCTCATCGAAATCGCACTGAAGAAATTCAAGCAGGTTTTAAGGCCCTATTAGAAAAAGAATCTTGGGAAAAGTTAGCGAGACTAAACAAACTATCAAAAACCTACAAACCGTTGGATACCTTAGAGTTTGAAATTCAACGATTATTAAGACGTGGAACGGATGGAAAACTATGAAAATTCTTGTAACAGGCGCGACTGGCTTCCTTGGAAAATATGTGATTGAGGAGTTATTGGATCACGACTATTCCATTGTAGCCTTTGGCCGAAACGAAAAAGTTGGGAAGGCTCTGGAAAATGAGCGCGTCCAATTTGTTAAAGGAGATTTGAGCTCTATTGAGGAGCTAAGACAAGCTTTTCAGTCTGTTGATGCTGTTGTTCATGCAGGAGCCTTATCCACTGCTTGGGGCCCTTGGAAAGATTTCTATCAGACAAATGTCATCGGCACCCAAAATGTCCTTGACTTGAGTCGTGAATATGCAGTAAAACGCTTGGTTTATGTGTCTTCTCCCAGTATTTACGCAGCTGGAAAAGACCAATTGGATATTAAGGAAAGCGATGCTCCCAAAGAAAACCACCTCAACAATTACATCCGAAGTAAATTGGCGTCTGAACACCTTTTTTCTGACTATCCAGATGTGCCAAGTATGATCTTGCGTCCGAGAGGATTATTTGGTGTGGGAGATACCAGTATCTTGCCTCGGGTTTTACGCCTCAGTCGAAAAATTGGGATTCCGTTGATTCGAAGGGGAGAGCAGCTCATGGATATGACCTGTGTGGAAAATGTTGCCCTAGCCATTCGTTTGGCTTTGGAAGCAAAAGAAGCACACGGACAGGTTTATAATATTACAAATGGAGAACCAAAGACCTTTAAGTATTTGATTGAAACAACACTAAAAGGATTAGGAGTACCCATCCGCTATCGGAACATTCCAGCAGCTCTAGTAGCAGGTGTGGCGTACAGCCTTGAAGGGGTGTATCGATTGTTTCATATAAAAGCTGAACCCCCCTTGACTCGCTACACCTATTATCTCCTTCGCTATAGCCAAACCCTCGATGTTCAAAAGGCCCAAACCGAACTTGGCTACTATCCAAAAATGACCATTGAAGAAGGGATTGACAACTATGTCCAACATGATCGAGCACATTGATTATTTTCCAGCAGGTTTTTGTAGCAGTCATTCTGGACTCTTATTCAAAGGGATTCCGAATGAAAAAATGCAATTTCCAGCAGGTGTCTTTTTGATTCATCATTGTGAAAAAGGCTATATTTTGTACGATACTGGCTATCATTATGAGATCAAGAAAAAAGCACGGTATTTCTGGTACCGTCTAGCAACGCCTATGCAGATGAAAAAGGAAGACCAGATTGACTACTTATTGCAAGAACGTGGAATTGATCCAGCAGCCATTTCCTATGTGTTTCTTTCGCATTTGCACCCTGATCATCTCGGCGGAGCAGCACTTTTTCCAAATGCTCATTTCTTTGTAACTCAGGAAGTCTATGAAGTGTACCAGAATCCGAAATTCAAAGATCTGATTTTTAAAGAGTTTCTTCCAGCTGATTTCAAAGATCGTGTGACTTGTCTCAAAGCAGATCAAATGCATTCTGCTTTCCCTTACCGCCCGACTGCAGACCTATTTGGTGATGGGAGTATTCTTGTATCATCTATCGATGGGCATGCAAGAGGGCAGGGGTGTCTCTATATGGATGAGCTGAAACTCTATATAGGTGCAGATCTATGCTGGGGAGTGGATCTCTTGCCTTACACACGAAAAATGCGTCTCATTCCTTCCTTTGTACAGGACAATAAGAAGGCCTATCTCCAGGGGGCAGATTTGCTAGAGAAATTATTACAAGAAGGCATTCAAGTTGTGGTCAGCCACGACCCGCAAGAACGGATTGAAAGGATTTTAAATGAAAAAAACAGTCTTTCTGAAAACCTTTATTGAAACGAGATGGTGCCATCGATTCCGTTCAAAGGAAACCTTAGAAAAGTACCAAAAAAAGCAATTGGCTCGCTACCATGCTTTTATCACTTCTCACTCACCCTATTTTCAAAGCCATTCTCCTGAATCCTTTGGAACTATGGATAAGAATTTCATGATGACGCATTTCAATGAACTTAATACCCCGGGCGTGGATCGAGATCAGGCATTAGAGATGGCCATACGTGGAGAACAAACACGAGATTTTACCGAAATGAATGGAGAAGTAGCAGTAGGCTTGTCCTCTGGAACCTCCGGTCACCGAGGGGTCTTTGTCACCACAGAAAAAGAAAGAAGTATGTGGGCTGCAGCAATCTTAGCTAAGATGTTGCCAAAAGGAAACCTATTTGGTCATCGCATTGCTTTTTTCTTACGTGCTGATAACAAACTCTATCAAACCATTAATTCGTCCCTTATTCGATTAGAGTATTTTGATATTTTCAAGGATAGTAAGGAGCATTTAGAGCGTCTCAAAAACTATCAACCAACCATTGTAGTGGCACCAGCTTCCACCTTGATTGAGTTAGCTAACTATGTCATTAATCAGCAACTTGCTCTTCACCCTGTCAAGGTTGTCTCTGTCGCAGAGATCCTAGAGGATAGAGATGCTCAGACCATCGCCAAAGCCTTTCAACTAGAAAAGGTTGATCAGGTCTACCAAGCAACAGAAGGGTTTTTAGCTTGTACTTGTTCAGAAGGTAATCTTCACCTCAACGAAGATATTCTGTATGTCGAAAAAGAGTATCTGGATGATCGCCGCTTTTATCCGATGATTACTGATTTTAAACGAACGAGTCAACCCATCTATCGCTACCGACTCAATGATATTTTAGTAGAAGAAAAGTCTCCCTGTCCTTGTGGATCCGTTTTTACTCAAATCTCGAAAATCGAAGGACGATCGGACGATATCTTCTATTTCAAAAAAGTTGATGGAAACAGCCAAACCATCTATCCAGATTTTATTCGTCGGTGCATTTTATTCGTTGAAAATATTCAGGACTATCAAGTGACTCAGCTGGCGGATGGATCTATTACCATCGCCTTGAGTCATCGTTCCGACTTTATTGAGAAAGCGATCTTTACTCAATTTGAACTCTTGGCTCAACAAAAACAATTCATCCTCCCAAGTATTCAATTTATCGATTACCAATGGGACCCAACACGTAAATTAAAACGTGTTCAACGACTTCAATAAAAGGAGAATCCTATGACTACTGTAAAAAGACATCTGCAAATTAAAGGCTATGGAACAGCACTTCCAGCTCATACAGTGAGCTTCAAAGACCAGACTCGTTACCGGGTGAAAGAAGGAGAAGAAACACAGATTGATCTTGCATCGCGTGCGATTGAAGCTGCTTTAAAACATGCGGGACTTGAAATGACAGATATCGACTGCCTGGTTTCGGCTAGTGCGGTTGGCGTTCAGCCTATTCCTTGTACGGCTGCTTTGATCCATGAGCGCGTGGCCAAAGGACTGACAATTCCAGCCATGGATATCAATACCACCTGTACTAGTTTTGTATCAGCCTTAAGCACCATTTCCTATCTGATTGAAGGTGGTGAATACCAACGGGTTCTCATTGTATCCAGTGAAGTAGGAAGTCTTGGCCTTAATCCTAAACAAAAAGAGAGTTTTGAATTATTTAGCGATGGAGCAGCTGCCTTTATTTTTGAAGCAACAAGCCAAGACAAAGGAATCATTGCCAGTATGCAACGTACCTGGTCTGAGGGATCCCATGATACCGAAATTCGGGGTGGTTTGACAGCTTATCATCCGAAATTGTACTCTGAATCAACCAAGACTGATTTCATGTTTGACATGAAAGGGAAGAAAATTCTCTTACTTTCTGCTCGTGTTATTCCAGAAATGTTCCAAGAATTCCAAGAGAAATCAGGCATTTCTAAAGATACTGTAGACTATATTATTCCCCATCAAGCTAGCCGGGCCTTGCCACTCGTCATGGACAAATTGGGAGTTAGCAAAGATAAATATCTCAATATTGTCAGCGATTATGGCAATATGGTTTCGGTAGCCGTGCCTTTCGGTTTAGCCTATGCGCTTGATCATGGCTATGTGAAGGAGGGAGATACCATCTTCTTGATGGGAACTGCAGCAGGAATGACAGTCAATATGTTAGCACTAAAACTCTAATGATAGATCCTCTTATTTCAAGCTCAAAAAGCATCAAGTCCCGCTAGTCTTTAGCGGGCTTTTTTGATATAATGAAAGGTATGGAAATTGAGAAAACCAACCGAATGAATGCGCTCTTTGAGTTTTACGCAGCGCTCTTGACAGACAAGCAAATGAATTATATCGAGCTCTATTATGCAGATGACTACAGCTTGGCTGAGATTGCGGAAGAGTTCGGTGTCAGTCGTCAGGCTGTTTATGATAATATCAAGCGGACGGAGAAGATTCTAGAAGATTACGAGATGAAGTTGCACATGTACTCGGACTACATTGTACGCAACCAGATTTTTGATCAGATTTTAGAACGCTATCCGGAAGATACTTTTCTACAAGAGCAGGTTGAAATTTTATCAAGCATTGACAATCGGGAGTGATTATGAGCAGTCTCGTCATTTATCAAGGAATACCTTGCAAACTATTAGTCGCAGAGGAAGTATTTCCTGCTCGACTACAGATTATCTCGCCCAATGATATCTCTAAAGCTATGCAAATAGGTTTTAGCTGTTGGGGATATCCAAATGAAATCATGAAAGAAGTCACACCCGAAGAACTAGAATGTTTGCAACATTTCGGACGATTTCCACTGAATTGAAAAATTAGGAGAAAATAATGGCATTTGAAAGTTTAACCGAACGTTTACAGAACGTCTTTAAAAATCTTCGTAAGAAAGGGAAAATATCTGAAGCGGATGTCCAAGAGGCAACCAAAGAAATTCGTCTAGCCCTCTTAGAGGCCGACGTTGCCCTTCCTGTTGTAAAAGACTTTATCAAACGTGTCCGCGAACGGGCCGTAGGGCATGAAGTCATTGAAACCCTGAACCCTGCCCAACAAATCGTGAAGATTGTCGATGAAGAATTGACAGCGATTTTGGGTTCTGAGACAGCAGACATTATCAAGTCGCCTAAGATCCCAACCATTATCATGATGGTCGGTCTTCAAGGGGCTGGTAAAACAACCTTTGCTGGGAAATTGGCTAACAAATTAGTCAAGGAAGAAAATGCACGTCCTTTGATGATTGCGGCCGATATCTATCGTCCAGCTGCCATCGACCAGTTGAAGACTCTTGGTCAACAGATCAATGTCCCTGTCTTCTCACTCGGTACAGAAGTCCCTGCAGTTGAGATCGTACGTCAAGGTTTGGAGCAGGCAAGAGCTAACCACAATGACTATGTCTTGATCGATACGGCCGGTCGTCTGCAAATCGATGAAAAACTCATGGGTGAGTTGCGCGACGTCAAAGCCCTTGCTGAGCCAAATGAAATCCTCTTGGTCGTCGATGCTATGATCGGTCAAGAAGCGGCCAATGTGGCACGTGAGTTTAACGAACAACTCGAAGTGACTGGGGTCATCTTGACCAAGATTGATGGGGATACCCGTGGTGGTGCAGCCCTTTCAGTCCGCCAGATTACTGGGAAACCAATCAAATTCACTGGTACTGGTGAAAAAATCACTGATATCGAAACCTTCCACCCAGACCGCATGTCTGGTCGGATCCTCGGTATGGGGGATATGCTGACGCTGATCGAGAAGGCTTCTCAAGAATACGATGAGAAACGTTCGCTTGAACTCGCTGAGAAGATGCGGGAAAACACCTTTGACTTCAATGACTTTATTGATCAATTAGACCAAGTTCAAAATATGGGACCAATGGAAGACCTACTCAAGATGCTTCCAGGGATGGCCAACAATCCAGCCATGAAGAACCTTAAGGTCGATGAAAGAGAAATTGCTCGGAAACGCGCGATTGTGTCTTCTATGACCCCAGCTGAACGCGAAAATCCAGATTTGTTGAATCCTAGCCGTCGTCGTCGGATTGCTGCTGGATCAGGGAACACCTTTGTCGAAGTGAACAAATTCATCAAGGACTTTAACCAAGCCAAACAGATGATGCAAGGGGTCCTCTCTGGCGATATGAACAAGATGATGAAACAAATGGGGCTTAATCAAAATAATATGCCGAAGAATATGCCAGGTGGCATGCCTGATATGTCTGCCCTCGAAGGCATGATGGGACAAGGCGGGATGCCTGACTTGTCAGCTCTTGGCGGAGGCGCTGGGATGCCTGACATGAGCCAAATGTTCGGTGGTGGTCTCAAAGGAAAAGCCGGCGAATTCATGATGAAACGGGCGATGAACAAGATGGCCAAACAAATGCGCAAGAATAAGAAAAAACGGAAATAATTACTTCTAGCAAGGGCCTGGAACACACTGTTCTGGGTTCTTTTAGAAACTACTACTAGAGGAAACATGTTAAAAAAACTATTTCAACAACTCATTCGTTTCTTTGGAAGACTCTTTTCTTCGCACAGCAAGCCCTTTGAATTCCCAAAAGGGTCGAAGAAACCACCGATCAGACCGATCATCTTTGTACCTGGTAGTTCAGCCAGTATTCAGCGTTTCAATGGAACCATCCGCATGCTCCATCGCTATTCTAGAAAAAAGCAGAGTCTCTTAAAAATAAAAGTCAATAAAGATGAGTCTATAGAGATGGAGGGAAGACTGAATACAAAAGAGCCGAATCCGATGATTGTGATTGGCTTCGAGAACAATCGAGATGGTTACAGCAATATCAAGCAGCAAATCGAATCCCTTGAGATCGCTCTTACCTATCTTCTTGATCACTATCATTTTACAGAGCTTAAGGCAGTCGGGCATTCTAATGGTGGACTGGTTTTAACCGGTTTACTGGAAAGTGGCTTTTTAGAAAAGAAAAAGCTGACCGTAAGCAAGCTGGTTATTATTGGTAGTCCTTACCAATTCAACCAAGAGATGTATGATGATTTTCAAACATGGAAGCATCGCCTAGGAAAAGAAGTAGAGGTCCTTAACTTTGTTGGTAGCTTTGCTGGGAAATCAGACGGCATCGTCCCTCTTTCTAGTGCACAAGCAGCACAATCTATTTTTGATAACCAAACCTATACAGAAGTGAATTTAAACGGTCGTAAAGCTCATCATTCAGCCTTGCCCACTAATCCAGATCTAGTGAAGCAATTAAGTCTATTTTTGAATCTATAAGTAAATTACATAATTTCGGTTATGTAATTTTTATTTGTATCTTGCAATCCTTAAGTAAATATGGTACATTTTTGGTAGCGATTATATATACCTGAGGAGGATTTTATGAAAGATCCTAAATTACTAGAATTAATGAAAGATTACAGGGGACGGGATGAAGTGCCCGCAGACTTTGATACCTTTTGGAATCAAGCCCTAGCAAACATTGCTGAACTTCCTGAATACAAGCTCGAAGAGCAAAATTTCAGCATTCCAAATGTTGTTTGTTATGAATTAAGCTTTAAAGGGACACGAAATGGTCTTGTTTATGCGCGAGTTGTTTTCCCAAAAACAGATCAAAAGGTTCCAGTTATCTTCCATTTTCATGGCTATATGGGCCGTTGTTGGGATTGGACAGACATGCTGGCTTATACACTAGCTGGCTATGGAGTTGTGTCTATGGACGTAAGAGGTCAATCAGGCTATTCAACAGACGGAGATCGCTCACCACTTGGAAATACGGTTAAAGGACAGATTATCCGCGGAGCTGTGGAAGGTCCAGATGAGCTATTTTATAAGGATGTCTACTTAGATCTTTACCAGTTAATTGAAATTGTAGCTAGCTTTCCTCAAGTTGACAACAGCAAACTCGCTAGCTATGGAGCCTCTCAAGGCGGTGCCCTGGCCCTGGTAGCTGCTGGATTGAATCCAAGAATTCAACGAACGGTAGCCATTTATCCATTCTTATCGGATTTCAGACGTGTATTAGAGATTGGGAACACCAGCGAGGCCTATGACGAGCTTTTCCGTTATTTCAAATTCCATGATCCATTCCATGAAACGGAAGACCGAATCATGAAGACCTTAGCCTATATTGATGTGAAAAATTTTGCCCATCGCATTAAAGGACAGGTTCACATGATTACAGGATTAGATGATGATGTCTGTTATCCTGTGACACAGTTTGCCATTTATAATCGATTAGAAGGTCCTAAAGAGCATTTAATCATGCCAGAATATGCCCATGAAGCTATGAATGTCCAAGTCAATGATCGTGTATACAATTGGCTCTGTGGTAGCAAGATTTCCTTTCGATATGTAGAAAAATAAGATACAGAAGAAAAACAATCAGTAGATCCGTGAGATTTACTGATTTTATTGTGTTTAAAGGGGTCTAGTATGGAAAGGAAAACGAAACACTCCTATATAAACCCTATAACATCTTTCCGAAAAACTATAATTTTCTTGAAAAATATATCTGGCTATGCTATACTACTAGTATAGAAAGATTTGGAGAAAAACATGAAACGCGAGATCTTATTAGAACGGATTGATAAACTCAAACAAGTCATGCCCTGGTATGTATTGGAATATTATCAATCGAAACTGGCCGTTCCATACAGTTTTACAACTTTGTACGAATACTTAAAGGAATACGATCGATTTTTTACCTGGGTTTTGGAATCTGGTATATCGGATGCTGACACCATGGCTGAGATCCCTTTAGACGTTCTGGAGCACATGACCAAGAAAGACATGGAATCCTTTATTCTTTACTTACGTGAACGTCCTCTGCTCAATGCCAATACAACGAAAAACGGGGTTTCCCAAACAACGATTAACCGTACCCTTTCTGCACTGTCCAGTCTCTATAAGTATTTGACTGAGGAAGTTGAAAATGAGCAAGGGGAACCGTATTTCTACCGCAACGTCATGAAGAAGGTTGCTACCAAGAAAAAGAAAGAAACCCTGGCGGCCCGGGCTGAAAATATCAAACAAAAGCTCTTTTTAGGGGATGAAACAGAAGGTTTCCTTAACTATATCGACCAGGAGTATCCACAAACACTCTCAAATCGCGCTTTATCTTCCTTTAATAAGAATAAAGAGCGAGATTTAGCCATTATCGCACTCCTTCTTGCCTCTGGTGTCCGTCTCTCTGAAGCCGTTAACCTAGACCTTCGTGACCTCAATCTTAAGATGATGGTCATTGACGTCACTCGAAAAGGTGGAAAACGAGACTCAGTCAATGTTGCTGCCTTTGCTAAGCCTTATCTAGAACAATATCTCGCTATTCGAGACAAACGTTACAAGACAGAAAAAACTGATACTGCCCTCTTTCTGACCTTGTATCGAGGTGTTCCAAACCGGATTGATGCTTCTAGTGTTGAAAAGATGGTCGCCAAGTATTCAGAAGACTTCAAAGTCCGCGTGACACCCCATAAGCTTCGCCATACATTAGCAACTCGTCTCTATGATGCTACCAAATCACAGGTTTTGGTCAGCCACCAGCTAGGACATGCTAGCACCCAAGTTACAGACTTATATACGCATATCGTTAATGATGAGCAGAAAAATGCCTTGGATAGTTTATAAAATTACATAACGTAAATTATGTAATATATTAGTTTTAAAAAGAGCGATAGATTTTTTGAATGTCTACCGCTCTTTTATACTTTCTATAAAAATTCGATCCAATAATTACGGTGTGGCTCAATAATGACTGGTTTTCCCCAGAATGATTTTAGATAGGCCAAGTTTGCAGGGGTGACAGGTCTTTTTTCACCATTGAACTTCTCTGCACTCTCTTTCGTTAGAAAGCATTTAACAGCTTCATATGGTGTACCATCGCTCGCTATTCGATCAATTCCTAAATAAGCAATTTCATCACCGGCTTTTGGAAAATCTGTAAATAGTTTACCAATAAAATAAACCGTCTTATCTTTCATTAATTCATAAGCCTTACTATTTTCCAGTCTGTTATTCGCTGCAGCGTACATGATACAAAAACTGTCCACAATATCTTTCAAAGGCATTAATTCTTCTTTGCTGACTATAATTTCGTCGGGAGCAAGTCCGCCAAGGATTAAATTTTTATAATGAGGTTGCTGGATGATATTATCTAAAGCCATTCCTAATGGTAGTTGGACAGCTTGATAGCCTAATGGTTCGAGCTCTTGCTTTTTCTGGTCAAGGTGTCCTTGTGTAATACTGACATTCAAATCATAAGGACTGGAAGGTTGTTGCTTGCTAAAAAAAGCCACTACTATACGATCTAACTGTTCAAATAGACCAAGATTTTCAACTGGAATTTTCATCATTGAATATGATCCCCTTTTTTGTTCAGATTTCCTCTATATTCTACTCTCATTATTTTTGAATATCAAGAAAAGAGGCCGTGTCATGAACTAACTTTTGATGAAAAATCTTAAAAATTTTTGTTTGACATGTTTCTCTTCATCAGCCCATACCTCATCAATAGCTAGCTATAAAAGATAATATAGAAGATCCCACCATTCTTCAGTTACAGACTAGTTGAGTTTTACCACTTCATCAGCTTTTTCCCAAATCACTGGATTATGGGTTGCGATAATGATTATACGCTCTTGATTCTTTAACATTAAGAGTAAGTCCATCACCTCTTGTGAGGTTTCTGGATCCAGTGCTGCAGTTAGTTCATCTGCCAAAATTAAAGGTGGATCTTTTAAAATAACTTTAGCTAATGCGACACGTTGCGCCTCTCCCCCAGATAATTCATAAATCTTTTGATCCAAAGCAAGGTAAGCCAATCCTACTTTTTTGAGGACTTCTTCCTCTTGCTGCTTCTTCTCTTTTTTCGTTAATTTTTGCCCAATCAATCCCAAATCTAAATTTGTAGCGATAGTCTCGTTTTCAAGCAGGCCAAAGTTTTGAAAGAGATAACCTAATTCACGCTTAAAGAAGTGATGCTGTTTGATTTGTTTCAGTTCTTGCCCTTGATAGCTGATACTCCCTTTTTCATAAGGCTCTATCTTCGCCAAGATATTAAGCAAGGTTGTTTTACCACACCCACTATTTCCGATCAGAGCATAGACCTTACCTTCTGTAAATTGCAAGCTCAAATCTTGAAAGACCGTTCGTTGGCCAAATGATTTGGTTAAATGTTCTACGTTAATCATATTAGGCTCCTTTCAGTACAGTGGCTAACAAGTGGTCTTCTTTATGAGACCGGTACAGGAGAATGAACCAAGCATTAGTAAGAAATAGAAAGAGAGTGACAAGAGCAATCCACCATTCCGAAGTGAGAATGAATACCAAGAGGCTTCCTAATAGCAAGAGGCTACTTTCTGAGAGCAAAATCATTTGGTGAATGTTTACAAATCCCAGACCTGCAATCTTCTTCAAGAAGATTTGTTTTCTAAACTCTTCAAAATATAGGAAATTCATAGTGTTAAAAAGAAGAACAGAGGTTGCTATACCAAAGACTCCTCCTGCAATCGCCATGAGATTTTCTATTTGTATTTTTTGGGCCATTTGCTGGTAAACGTCCACTGCATAGTCATACTGACTAACACTTTTTTCAAGATTATACTCAGCGATTAGCTTCTTACTATTCTGAAGTCCATTAAAATAAAGGTAGGGATTTAGATCGGTGAAATATGGATTCACATAGCCTCCAAAACTTTCAGGTTGAATAACCACTAAAACAGGATCTGTAAAGAATTGTTTATAGCTGATTGGTGTGTTGTTGTAGATAAAGCGTTTTTGATGATTCGGAATATACGTTACCTTCGCCTTCATTGATAAAGTGATATTTCCTTGATCATCTCGAGGAGATAGATAATCTTCATATCGCTTGATCATCTCCTCTTCTCGACCTTTTAATTTTTCCGGAAGTAAGAGACCAAATTCTCCTGCTTGTAAGTGATTTAAGTGATCTTTTTCTTCAGGAGAAACTGGAACACCTTGGATTTCGAGGTAATTTGGAGTTACATAGAGAGTTCGTGCAAGAGGATCGTAATCTGTGATGGAAAACTCTTTACCTGTACTAGGATCCGTCATAACTCCTTTTGAACTAAAAGATACGAGATTATGATAAGCTAAAAGACCACCATTTTCAATACCAGACTCGATGAGCTTGGACCATTTTGCTCTGTTCTGAATTTGCGTCTCTTTGTTTGTTTTCTGTGAAAAATCCTCCCGACTTACACCAATTTGGACCCAATTCGACTGTTTTGACCAAGCCTCACTTCCCTCTTGGTAAGTTTGCCAGATTGATCCATAAATACTGATTCGATGAATCGCAAGGCCAATTAGTGCAACAGCGAGAAATTGACAAATAAAGAGGAAAACCAAAATGCGCTTTAATGGAACCTTTCCTTTTAAAAGGGTGACTAAATGAATCGTTTGAATACTATATGCAAAAATGAAGGATAAGATAGCAGATAAAATAAGTAACATCCCATTGTAAATGATACTACTTGAAATGATGACGGAATAAGTAAAAGGTGTTAATTGGAAAGAATAAATCAAAACCGCACCCATTATACTTGCGACAATACATCCAAAAAGCAACTCTATACTATCATCTTTTAGAGAATGTCCGAAAAGTTGCAGGCGTCTCATTCCTGAAATATATCGAATCCCAGCACTTCTCATTTCTTGTGTTTTTTGAATAATCGTAAAAGAGCTAAAACTAATGATAAAAATGACTAAGGCAAGTGATTGTGAACCTGAGCCAAAAAAGGCAATAAAGGTCAGCAGAAGATTCGGTTTCTCAATAAAAGTTTGTGAGAAACCAAGAGTATGAAGAGTTTGATCCAGCTTTTCAGTTTCCAATTCACCTGTTAATACATAATAATTCGTTAGCAGGCTTTCTTTGGCAGCCAGTTCTTTCTTCTCTCTTTTAATCCCAAGAGGAAGTTTTCCCTCTCCGTAGATTTCATAGGTGAAAACAACCTGCCCCTTAGAGTCTGTTCTTTGTATCTGACGGGCAATTATACTATGATTTTCCCTTGCCAAGCGGTCTAAACTGGAAGATAACTCTTCATATGTGACGCTCTTATCTTGTCTTACCACACCTACTACCGGAAGACTGCGGTGGATAAGCGTATTTGGAGAAATAAAGGCAATCCAAATCAAAAAGCTAGAGATGAAAAGGTTTGATAAAATAATAAAGACACGTTTCATATCATCACACTTTCTAAAGCAGAAAAGGAAAGTAATACCTAGCTAGTCAATAAATTTCGTTGTTTAGTGGTTACTGAGTATTAAAAAATCATATTTATATTTTTGTAAACGAATACACTTTTCCACCTTTACTATACTACAAAATCCTTCGTAAAACAATAATTTCTATGTGAAACTAGTTTCAAAAAAGAGATCCGCTACTGCGAATCTCTTTTGACTTTATTCCACCACTGCTTCAGCAATTTCCTCTGCAGTGATACCTGCAAAATAACGGCCTAGATTAATGGTTTGAAGGGCATTGAGGACGTCTTCACGTTCGTATTTAACGCCACGAAGAACATCTTCTACTGCTGCAACATCTTCGATACCAAAGAAGTCACCGTAAATCTTGATATCTTGAATTTTTGATTCAATGACATTTGCGAAGATTTCCACCTTACCGCTTGGGAATTTTGTGCCACGACGTACATTGTATTCAGGAGACTTTCCATAGTTCCAATCCCAGGTACCGAACTTGGTTTCCTTGATCCGGTTGATTTCAGCCAATTCTTCATCCGAGAAGACATATTCTGTCATCTCAGGGTATTCTTTCTTCATGTAGTCCAAAAGTAGGTCCCGGAACTCTTCAACCGTGATTTTTTCTGGCAACTCATCGATGATATTGGTCACACGTGCACGAACCGATTTAACCCCTTTAGACTCAAACTTGTCTTTAGAGACCTTGAGAGCATTAGCAAGGACAGACAAATCAACGTCAAAGAGAAGGCAACCATGGTGCATGATCCGACCATTGATATAAGCTTGGGCATTTCCACAGAATTTCTTGCCATCAATCTCTAAGTCGTTACGACCCGTGAATTCAGCCTTAACCCCAAGTTGAGCCAAGGTGTTGATTACAGGAGTAGAAAAACTCTTGAAGTCAAAGGCTTTGTTCTCATCTTCTTTTGAAATGATGGTGTAGTTGAGGTTGTTCAAATCATGGTAAACAGCCCCACCACCACTGATCCGGCGAACAACTTCAATCCCATGCTCTCGAACATAGTCACGGTTGATTTCTTCGATGGTATTTTGGTGACGACCAACGATAATCGAAGGTTTGTTAATCCAAAGAAGAAAGATTTGATCCTCATCTAACAGATGCTTAAAAGCATACTCTTCTAAAGCAATATTAAAAGCAGTATCATTTGAATAATTAATAATGTATTTCATAAGATTCCTTTATATACGATAGAGACTGGTCCAGCATTTGCTGTCCAGCCATTCTATCATTTCAAATATTATTTCTTCTTAGGTGAGTGAACTGCCAAGCCGAGTACATCCGCAAAGGCTTCGTACATCACTTCTGAGAAGGTTGGGTGACCATGTATGGTCTTGAGCATTTCTTCTACAGTGATTTCCATCTCAATAATAGTTGAAGCTTCGTTGATCAATTCAGCAGCAGCTGGACCAATGATATGAACTCCAAGAACTTCACCGTATTTCTTGTCTGCAATGACTTTAACAAAGCCTTGAGCAGCATCTGATGCAATGGCACGTCCGTTCGCCGCAAAGTTAAATTTACCGATTTGAACATCGTATTTTTCACGAGCTTGTTCTTCTGTCAAACCAACAGCGGCAACTTCTGGAAGTGTGTAGATAGCTGCAGGCGTCAAGTTCAATTTGGCAACAGCATGATTTCCCTTAAGGGCATTTTCAGCTGCCACTTCACCCATACGGAAGGCAGCGTGAGCCAACATCTTCGTACCATTGATATCACCTGGTGCATAGATACCTGGAACAGACGTTTCCATGTATTCATTAACCTTGATCCGTCCACGATCCAATTCAAACTCAACTTCACCGATTCCTTCAAGATCTGGAACACGGCCGATTGAAAGAAGGGCTTTGTTGGCGATGATATCATCTTTTCCTTCAACCTTGATACGGAGTTTGCCATCTTCTTCAATGATTTCTTGCAATTTCGTATCCGTCAAGATTGTCATACCCTTGCGTTCAAGGATCAAGCGAAGGTTCTTAGATACTTCTGCATCCATAGCTGGAACAATACGGTCCATCATTTCGATGACTGTTACTTTTGAACCAAAAGTCATGAAGGCTTGACCAAGTTCGATACCGACAACCCCACCACCGATGATGACAAGGCTTTCTGGAACTTCATTCATTTCAAGGATATCATCACTAGTCATCACAAGGGATGATTCCATTCCTGGAACGTTAATCTTGCTGACTTTTGAACCACCAGCAAGGATAATTTTCTTGGTTTCAAGCAATTCAGAACCATTGACCAAGACATTCTTATCTTTCGTAATGGTACCGATTCCTTTATGAACATCCACTCCGTAGCTACGAAGAAGCCCTGCAACACCACCGACGAGGGTATTTACGACCTTGTTCTTGGTTTCAAGAACCTTATCCATATCTACTGAGAAACTTGGATTTTCAATGATAATACCACGGTTTGCCGCATGACCAATATTTTCAATGATTTCAGCGTTGTGGAGGTAAGTCTTAGTTGGGATACATCCGCGGTTCAAGCACGTTCCACCAAGTTCAGATTTCTCAACAAGAGCAACCTTACCACCTAATTGAGCTGCTTTAATAGCAGATACGTAACCAGCAGGACCCCCACCGATCACTACGATATCATAAGCGTCATCGCTCTTATTGTCATCGTTTGAAGCACTTACTGCAGCTGGTGCTGGACTCGCTTCTGGTGCTGCTCCAGCTGTAGGGATGTTTTCCCCTTCTTCACCAAGGTAACCGATCACTTCTGTTACAGGAACAGTTTCGCCGTCCCCTTTCAAGATAGCAATCAAGTAACCGTCTTCTTCCGCTTCCAACTCCATGCTGACTTTGTCTGTCATGATTTCAAGGAGAACTTCTCCTTCTTTTACAAATTCGCCGACTTTTTTATTCCACTGAACGATTTGTCCTTCGATCATATCTACGCCGGCTTTTGGCATAATAACTTCTAAGGCCATTTTATTTCCCTCTTTTTCTTGTTTCTATTCTCTCTCGTTGATTAGACCAACATTGAAATCGGGTCTTCAATCAAGGCTTTCAAGTCTTTCATGAATTTGGCACCAGCCATCCCATCGACTACTCGGTGGTCAATGGTCAAGCCCAAGCTCATGATTGGACGAATAACAATTTCACCATTCACAACCACTGGTTTTTCAACCGTTGCACTAACGCCAAGGATGGCAGAGTTTGGTTGGTTGATGATTGGTCCAAATGATTGAACGCCAAACATTCCCAAGTTACTGATGGTAAAGGTTGAGTTTTGCAATTCACTTGGAGCAAGCTTACCATCCAAGGTACGTCCGATAACATCCTTGAAGGCTACGACCAACTCTGACAAAGTCATTTTTTCTGCATTATAGACAACCGGTGTCATCAGTCCATTGTCCATCCCAACTGCCATCGCTAAGTTGACATAGTTATGAGTAATGATGGTTTTGCCATCTTCTGTCAATGACGCATTGATGTATGGGTGTTTCATCAAGGTCTTAACCACTGCTAGAGAAAGCAAATCTGTTACAGTGACTTTCTTGCCAGTGGCTTCCATGATTGGATCCAATACCTTCTTACGAAGGGCCAACATTTGAGACATATCAACGTCATAGTTCAAAGTAAAGGTTGGTGCTGTCAAGTAAGATTCCACCATCCGTTGAGCGATCACCTTCCGCATTGGTGTCATCGGAATCCGCTCGATCTCACCATAAGGTGTCACATTATCTGGAGCTTCCTCCACCTTCTCGATTTGAGCCGGTGACTTAATGGTCTCATTCTCGATATTTTCAGGAAGGAAAGCAAGGACGTCCTTCTTCATGATCTTGCCACGATGACCAGTTCCTTGGATTTCTTGCCAAGCAATATTGTGTTCTAAAGCAATTCGTTTTGCAAGTGGTGAAATGCGAACCACATTTGTGTCTTTATAGGTTTCCACGTCTTCTTTGTGGACACGACCGTTTGCGCCTGAACCAGAAACATCATAGAGGTTGATCCCAAGATCATCCGCTAACTTTCTAGCCGCAGGAGTCGCTCTTAGCTTATCATCAGCCATGACCTCTCCTATTCTATTATAAGATATCAAGGACGTAGAGGAGAAAGAAAAAATAGGAGATTGACGCTGTGTTCGATGAACACAAGGAAATCTATCTTTTTTTCACAGTCCTCCGTCCGGATTCAGTTATAAGATACTAAGGGCGTTTAAAAGCGACCGAAAAATAGGAAATCGACGCAGACTTCGATGAAGTCAAGGAGATTTATCTTTTTTCCGAGCTTTTAGCCCGTGCTCTAATTTAAATGACATTACATAATTTATGTTATGTATTATTCTTTATTGTACGTTTTACGAATGGCTTCTTTGATGCTTTCAACTGTTGGAATCATTGCATTCTCAAGATTTTGTGCGTAAGGCATTGGCACATCTTCCCCCGCACAACGTCGGATTGGTGCATCCAAGTAATCAAATGCTTCTGATTCAGAAATGATAGCTGAAATTTCACCGATATAGCCACTTGTTTTGTGGGCATCATTGACAAGGACTACTTTTCCTGTCTTCTTGACAGAATTAATGATGATCTCTTTATCGAGTGGGACCAAAGTCCGTGGGTCTACTACTTCTACTGAGATACCTTCTTCTGCCAATTCTTCAGCGGCTTGCATCACGCGACGAAGCATTTTTCCGTAGGTTACGACAGTGACGTCAGTTCCTTCGCGTTTGATTTCTCCGACACCAAGAGGAATCGTGTAGTCTGGATCAACTGGCACTTCCCCTTTTTGGTTGAATTCTGATTTATATTCAAGAATGATAACTGGGTTGTTATCACGGATAGATGACTTGAGAAGTCCCTTCATATCCGCTGGAGTTCCAGGAGCAACAACTTTCAAACCAGGAATATGAGTAAACCAAGATTCCAAAGATTGGGAGTGTTGGGCTGCAGAACCAACTCCGTTACCAGCAGCACAGCGGATTGTCATTGGGACTTGACCTTTCCCACCAAACATGTAGCGAGTCTTAGCAGCTTGGTTAACGATAGCATCCATGGCAATCACTGAGAAATCCATGAAGGTCATATCAACGATTGGGCGAAGTCCGGTCATGGCTGCACCAGCTGCTGCTCCTGAAATCGCAGCCTCAGAAATCGGACAGTCACGAACACGTTCTGGACCGAATTCCTCCAGCATCCCTACAGAAGTACCGAAGTCTCCACCGAACACTCCGACATCTTCTCCCATCAACAATACATTTTCGTCGCGACGCATTTCCTCAGACATAGCAAGGATAATGGTATCGCGGAAAGACATTAATTTAGTTTCCATAATTCTCTACTCCCCCTTAGTCTGCGTAAATATCTTCGAAAGCTGATTCGAGTGGAGGGAATGGGCTTTCTTCCGCAAATTTTACCGAAGCTTCAACTGCTTCTTTTACTTCTTCTTGGATCTGATCCAATTCTTCTGCGCTCGCAATCTCATTTTCAAGGAGATACTTGCGAAGGTTTTCGATTGGATCTTTCTTCTTCCACTCTTCGACTTCTTCACGGGTCCGGTATTTACCAGGGTCTGAAGATGAGTGACCAAGCCAACGATAGGTGACACTCTCGATCAAGACAGGGCCTTTACCAGAGCGGACGTGATCGACTGCCTTCTTAAATCCTTCATAGACATCAATAACGTTGTTCCCATCAGGAATAAACATTCCAGGAATGCCGTAAGCAGCACTACGCTCGTAGATATGCTTGACATTGGTCATTTTCTTAATGTCAGCAGAGATTCCATAACCGTTATTGATACAGTAGAAAATAACTGGGAGGTTCCAGATGGAAGCCATATTGACCGCTTCGTGGAAGACACCTTCGTTGGTTGCGCCGTCCCCAAAGAAGCAGACAACAATCTTACCAGTCTTTTTCATTTGTTGAGTAAGAGCTGCACCTACTGCAATTCCCATACCACCACCAACGATCCCGTTGGCACCAAGGTTACCAGCATCCAGATCAGCGATATGCATGGAGCCGCCTTTCCCCTTACAAGTACCGGTATATTTCCCCAGGATTTCAGCCATCATACCGTTAAGGTCAATACCTTTAGCAATAGCTTGTCCGTGACCACGGTGATTTGAGGTGATGAGGTCATCTTCATTTAGAGCTAACATAGCCCCAACGTTTGCAGCTTCTTCCCCAACAGAAAAGTGCGTCATACCGGGCACTTTTCCTTTTTTTACTAACTGTGCAATTTTTAAGTCCATGCGACGGATTTCTTCCATTTTACGGAACATTTCCAATAAGAGAATTTTATCTAATGTTGCCATCATTTCGCCTTTCTTAGCATTTATTCATTCATTTTTATTCTAGCCAAATATGAAAGCACTGTCAAAAATAATGCTCATATGATTTCACAAACTTTATTCCTTGGAAGAAGGTTTTATAAGCTTTTTAAAATCCAAATACAATATTTCACAATCTTTTCTCTTCTTCCTTTGCTATACATATAAAAAAACCGATAGGATCCTATCCTACCGGTCGTTATCTTATGATTGGCGTTGGCCAAAGTCATGAATCATTTGTTCCAATTCTTCACGACTAGGTGTTGTAAGCATATAGAGGTAATCTCCCTGAAGTTCCGCAAAGGCTGCAGGCATGTCTTTCTTGACACGGAATTGATCATGGTATTTAGCCAAAACTTCTTCTTCTGACAGAACATAGGCTGCATTGGCACGGCGTGAAGTCGCCAAGCAATATAGGGGCTCAAATTCAGAAGCTGGGAAAGGTTCTCCAGCTACGATAGCAGCATAGCCACGGTACAAATCAATCGAGTGGGCATAGTTGTAGACGTCAATGGTAAAGCCACCTGCAGGGCGATTATTGTACTCGATCGCAATATAGTCATCCCCATCGCGGAAGAATTCGATGTGGAAGAAACGTTCTTTCATGCCAAAGGCTTTGACAATCGCTTCCCCGTATTGACGCAATTTTGGATCCATCTTTTTGAGAACATAATAAGAGTTGTCCATCTTGTAGAGCATCAAATCGAGTGGCGTATAAGCATAGTCAAATGTAGTGGAGAAGACAATGTTGCCATCACGATCAACCAGACCATCAAAGGTACAAATCTCACTAGAAGTGACAAATTTCTCAAAGAAGTACTCTGTATGGCCATCCCATTCTGCCTTGAAATGGTCCACATCTTCTGGCGTTTCGATCTTGAAGGTCGCTGCTGCTCCTACCCCATTGTCAGGCTTAGCAATCAAAGGCAACCCAATCTTCTTCACAGCTTTATCAATGTCTTTTTCTGTTTTAACCACAGCACCAGGTACGACTGGGACTCCAGCTTTCTTGAAGAGTTTCTTCATTTCGGATTTGAACTTGGTTTTCTTCAAATCTTTTGGCTTAGCCCCGAAGACATTGAATTGCTCCCGAAGCGCTGCATCCAATTCCAACCAGTATTCATTGTGGGATTCGATGCGATCGATTGGCCCGTGTTTGTAGAAAAGAAAGGCTACTGCTCGCTTCACTTCGTCTAGATTTTCCAAATTTTCAACTCGGAAATATTCTGTTAAGCTGTTGCGCAAAGGCTCATCTAACTGTTCATATGGCTCTTGACCAATTCCCAAAACAGTGATCCCTTTATTAGCCAATTCAATTGTAAATTGTTGGAAGTTTTGTGGGTAATATGGTGAAATAACGATATAATTCATTGAGGTCTCCTCCCTTTTTACTTATAGATGCATTTGGCCTAGGAAATAAGGCATTTGTTTGCGCCACCATTCCCAATCGTGGGCGACATCATGTCCCCATTCAGCGAACCATGCAGGAATATTTTTGTGATCAAAAGCTTCTTTCAGTTTGTAGAAAGATGGAAGTCCATCTTGTTCCCAAGCTCCTAAACCAGTACAAACAACGATTTCCGCCTGACGGTAACGATCGATAAACCAGCCATCATTTTGGTTCCAAATATAATCAGATGGCGAGTTTTGGTAAATGGCTTCATCGCCTCCAAAGTCACCAACAAAAAAACGAGCGTCATAGACACCACTCAAGGCAATCACTTTGTTAAAGACATCTGGATGTTGCAAGAAGAAATTGAGTGCGTGGTAGGCTCCCATAGAGCAACCAGTTGTCATCATCGGATCAAACCAGCCTGTTTTGTGTTTGATAAAAGGAATGGCTTCTTCAATCACATAGCGTTCATACGCTCGGTGCATTTCGGCACGATCGTGAGGATTCTTCCAGTTACAAAGCCAGCTATCACTATCAACACTAGAAAGGGTAAAGAATTGAACCCGTCCTTCTTCGATAAACTGAGCACAAGCATCAATCATACCAAAATCATAGTACTCGTTATGGCTTCCACCTGATGAAGCAAAGACCACAACAGGAATCCCTGCGTGTCCATAGCGGTTCAAATACATTTCACGGTTGAGTTGGCCACTCCAGTGGCTTAAATGTTCAATATTCATAAGTTTCCTCTTTCTCTCTATTGATTTGTTCTGAGTCCATTAATCCCAATTTTCTGCCAAAAAACGAAGGCATTCTGGTAAATGTTCAGCCCAAGCTTCTTCGTGGTGAATAGCTCCAGATTGAATCCGAATGGCAATATTTTCTAAAGCAACTCCTTGTTGGATAACGTCGTGATAATAACGAAGGGATGAATCAATGTAGGCTTGCTTGATATTTCCCGCCATCAGCGTTTTATCTGTATCATCCGCCTCTTCAGTACCTACATAGATGTATATCCGTTGATCTGCATATAATTTTTTGCGTTCGATATAATGATTGAAGGCATCTTGGTGTAGCCAGTTAGCAGATGAAAAGACACCTAAACAACCAATTTGATCTTGGTACTCTAAGCCCAAAAATTGGGTAATATTCCCACCCAAGGAAGATCCAATCATGGCCGTATGTTCTCTGTCAGCAAGAGTCCGGTATTCTTGGTCAATGAAAGGTTTGACCACTTCCATAACGAACTCTCCGTACTCAACGCCCTTGCCACCAAATTGCATTCCGGGAATATTGGACTCCTTGTACTTCCATGCAGAATATTCGTTCATACGTTGGAAACCGTCGTTATCAATCGCAACGACAATCATGCGGCTAATATCAGGATTCCGCTTAATGGCTGGAATCACCTTCCAGGAATGACCTGCAAAAGCTTCCTTGCTATAGAGAACATTCTGGCCATCATGAAAATAGACAACAGGATAGCGTCGATCGGTATCTGTTTCATAATTCTTAGGTAATAAGACCCGCACACGACGGAGTTTTCCGGTATAAGGCACTTTCAACTCGTGTGTCTTCATATCTAAATAAAAATAGGATTTGTTCATTGTCAGAAAACTCTCTATATTCTAAATTTTATTCATTATACCATTTTTAGAAGAAAAAGTCTGGATTTTCTCCAAACTTTTTCCTTTCTTGGGTTATTTTTCCATAAATTGGGCCAAATCTTCTAAAGAACGTTCGGCAATTTTCTCATAGCGCTCCTTTTTATCCCGAATGCGTGGGCCTTCTAGCTCCTTGATTATCCCGAAGTTGACATTCATCGGTTGGAAATGTTTGCTGTCGGCATGGGTGATATAGTGAGCCAGACTTCCGATAGCTGTTGTTTCAGGGAAGATGGCTGCTTCTTCTCCTTTGAAAAGGCGAGCTGCGTTGATTCCAGCAACTAAGCCAGAAGCTGCAGATTCAACATAGCCTTCTACCCCTGTCATTTGACCTGCAAAGAAGAGATTAGATTGTTTCTTTGAACGATAGGTTTGTTCAAGCAGGTTAGGAGAGTCCATGTAAGAATTGCGGTGCATGACGCCGTAACGAACGAACTCCGCATTTTCTAAACCAGGGATCATTTGGAAAACCCGCTTTTGCTCACCCCATTTTAGGTGAGTTTGGAAGCCAACGATATTGTAGAGACTAGCTGCTGCATTGTCTTGGCGTAACTGAACTACCGCGTAAGGTGTCTTAAACTCCCCATCACGTGGACCTTTGTAATCATCTGGATACTCAAGCCCAACTGGCTTCATAGGTCCATAGAGCATGGTTTTAATGCCTCGTTTAGCCATGACTTCAATTGGCATACAACCTTCGAAATACTTTTCTTTTTCAAAAGAGTTAAGTGGGGCTTCTTCCGCGTTAACCAAGGCCTCATGGAAATCCATAAACTCTTGTTTGGTCATTGGGCAGTTGAGATAGGCTGCCTCGCCTTTGTCATAGCGAGACTTGAGATAAACCTTGTTCATATCGACGGTATTGACATCGATGATCGGAGCTGCGGCATCATAGAAATAGAAACCGTCGCCACCATTGAGGGTATGGATCTTTTCTGCCAAGGCATCGCTAGTTAGAGGCCCCGTTGCGACCACTGTGATGGCATCTGTCGGCAATTCCGTAATTTCATCACGAATGACTTCAATAAGAGGGTGTTGGGACACCTTCTCCGTCACCCGGCTAGCAAAACCTTCTCGGTCCACAGCAAGTGCTCCACCGGCTGGTACACGAGTCGCTTCAGCTGCTTCAAGGATGACAGAACCCAGACGGCGCATTTCTTCTTTGAGGAGACCGACAGCATTGGTGAGAGAATCCCCACGAAGAGAGTTGGAACACACTAACTCAGCAAAGTTATCTGTTTTGTGTTGCGGAGTTGATTTGACCCCCCGCATTTCGTAAAGCTTGACCGGAATACCCTGTTGGGCAATCTGGAAAGCCGCTTCCGAGCCCGCAAGGCCCGCACCGATAACATTGATATAAGATTGAGACATGACACTAATACCTCTTTGGGTGAAAACTAAGGCCAAATTAAAACAAGCCACTGGACTGTTAGACACCCACAAATCTTTCTAAATTGATACTCGGTCTATTATACCAAAAAGGCAAGTAAAAAGACAGACAGGAGGATTCCTGAATGTCTTCGAAAATCATTGTTTCTTGAAGTTGAATGATCTATAAGCATTCAGCTGATTTTTGTCTTCGTAACTAATGCTAAAGCCCACTTCTGTATTCCTAGGTAGTTTATCAACTTGAAGTATTTGAGTAAGTAAGTATTGAAAATCAGAATCCGTCCAATTTTCAATATCTTCATTAGTTACTTGTAGGTTTTGTTTTCGTACCTCTTTTATATCAATGTCTATATCAATTCTAAAGGTCGAACGATTATCAGCAACTCTTTTTAAGAGTAGATCTCGATCGCGAACAAGCGTTTCTTCATCAAGATTGTTGACTCTACTTGGGTCTAGGTCCTCAATTAACGGAGTGAGTTCTTTGACATCTGTTTTTAAAATAGACTCTCTTTTTTCTTGCTCCTCAAGATAAGTTTCTGGATTTCCACTATATTCTTCTTTTGGTACCAAAGAATACCTCGAGTTAAAGAACTTCAATTCAATTGAGTTTTTAATATAAAGTTTCCTAATCGCATCATCGCTTAAAAATATTGAAATCAAGCTACCGCTCTGAAGTAGCTTATTGTATGCTTCGTCTAGCCTATCATAGTTGTCATCACCAGAAACATACTCCATTTCTAGGCGATAAACTTTTTTCTTCGAAAAACCTAGGAAAATTTTCTTCTCGACTTCTTTAAGTTTCGGATTATATCTGAGGACTGGAGTTTTCTCAACATAATCTTTTTCAAAATCTACATAGACATCAACAAATTTTTCAGTTCCTTCAATGTAAATTGGAGATCCCTGATAGCCGAACGTATCAGCTGTCGAGTATCCTTCCGCTTTTAGCCCTGCAGCTTCTACTACGGAACGAATATTTGATATAGCCGCATTCGCTAAATCATTATCTACTCCGTTGTTACATGATGACAATATTAATAATGTCAGCATAGGTAAGAGTACACTAATTACTTTCTTAATCGCTTTTCTTTTCATTTCTCCTCCTAGCATGCAATTTAACCAAAATCCTTATTTTCGTTACAGTTAGAATCTTAAAGGGATCAATTTCCAGTTGATTGGTGATCTTATAAAATTATCTATTTTTTTGACATAGCATCCTTCCAGATTCATAGACACAACCAGGCTGCTAGGAGGGCAGATAGGATGCTGAATAGGGAACCAATCAAATAATACTCCGCAAAGGCTGGATCCTCCGAAATTTTATTGTAGCGAGCGATGGACTTGGCTGTAAAGACTAGCCCGATCGAAGCAAATTGCCCATAGACGAGACAAGCGCCAATCACCAAACGTTCTAAAAAGCCAATCATGGAACCAGCCCCAGTGATCGTATCCATTTTCTTCTTGCTGGTTGGTTGATACTTAGCAAACATAATTTTAAAGGAAATATTGCTTGGTTTCCCAACTAGAAGAACATAAAAAATCAGATTTAAAGTGTCTATTGGCAGATAGGTCGTGCCATTCTTCGCTCCTAAAAGGACTAGACAGCTAATGATGGCGATATGCAAGACTTGATCCAATGCAAAAGTCCATGCTTTTGGTAATTTCAATTGCTTCTGCACGATCGGTTTTAAGAAATCTATTGTAGCATGGGTCAGTAAAATAACCAAGCAAATCCACCACAAATCTAGATGACAGAAGGAAACGACGATCAGAGGCAGAGCTACATATAAAATGTGAAGCCCTAGCACCTTCTTATCCTGATCCTTACGATCCGCCATGTTTTGGCTTTGAAAATAATAATCTGATAGTAAATGACAAATCAACAAGAGAATCAAGTATGGATTCACTACGATACTAGACAATCCGCTCATCTTCCTCTCCTTTCACTGTGCTTTGTATACTAGCCAGGGCAGCTGCTCGTCCCCGTAAATAAACGCGAATACTGCTACTCTTTAAGCGCTTGGACAAGGCACTTGGGTTAAGCCCTAGCGATTGAGCCAAATCCTGCTGGCTAAAGGTTTCACTATAGACAGATCTCTTTAGCAGATTGAGCAGGATCTCTTCCTGACTCTCTCTCCAGCCCGAACGTATGGCCTCTCCAGAAGCAATGAGGGCGTTTACAAAAAAGTCTTGGTTTTCCTTCCCGCTTGAAAAATAAATCTGTGTATTGCCATAGTCATTTTTCTGATGAACAAAATTGATGGCTGCGCGTGCATTCCAATAAGCTGGACCATCTGCTCCAACACTTTGCAAGGGATCAATAGCTGTTACAATCTCCCCGAAGCCAATTCCAAAACGAAGCTGTGTCGGGTTTAGTTCTGAACGCAAGGTATCGATGATTTGAAAAACTGGAGCATCCACTTTTAAAAGTGCCTGAAACTCATCCCCCAAGGTCAAAGTAAAACGGGATGCCAGGTAATCTCCAAATAATTCGTTCATCTTTTGAAGCGTTTTTTCTACCTGTTTTTGCAGGTCAAGACGTTCTTGTACCATTTTGGAATCAATGACATCTGCAATCAAAGCAAGATACATAAGCCCACCTCCTTATGTCTATTATAACGAAAAAAAACAAAAATGTCTATTATAACAGACATTTATAAAAATTGCCGTTATAATAGACATTAAATCATTTAAAAGCTTATTTCACTTTTTCTTCTTCATAGTCACCGTTGCTACAAACGACTTGTTTGCCACCGCCACGGACTTTCTTCTCAACTAAGTAATGACCACATTTTGGACAATCCCGGCCGATTGGCTTGTCCCAAGAAGTAAATTCACAGTCTGGGTAGCGATTACAGCCATAGAAGATACGGTTGCGCTTGGTTTTACGCTCGATGATTTGTCCCTGGTGACAGTTTGGACACTCCACCCCGATTTCTTTGACAATGGCTTGAGTATGACGACAATCTGGGAAATTACTACAAGCATAGAACTTACCAAAACGTCCTAATTTAATCACCATCGGGCTGCCACAGACTTCACAATCAAAACCAGCTGGTTCGTCTTTGATTTGGATTTTTTCCATCTCTTCTTCAGCCTTGGCGACTTCTTTAGAGAATGGTTTGTAGAAGGCATCAATGACTTTTTGCCACTCTTCTTTACCGAGTTCGACATCATCGAGTTTCCCTTCCATCTCCGCTGTGAAGGTCACATTAACGATATCTGGGAAAAATTCAACAATCAGTTTATTAACGATCTCCCCTAATTCCGTTGGTTCAAAGCGTTTAGCTACCAGCTTCACATAATAGCGTTTTTGAATAGTCTCAATCGTCGGAGCATAGGTTGAAGGGCGACCTACTCCATTTTCCTCCAACGTCTTAATCAAGGTCGCTTCAGAATAACGGGCCGGTGGTTGGGTAAAGTGTTGCTCAGGCTTGCTATTGACCTGCTTGACGATATCGCCTTCTACCATGTCCGGCAACATCTTGTTTTTGTCTGAATCATTATAAATCGCCAAATAACCGTCAAACTTTACCTGACTCCCATTCGCTGTATATTGAACCCCATTTTGACCTAAACGGACATTCATAGTATCAAAGACAGCTGCCGTCATCTGGCTAGCGACAAAACGGTTCCAAATCAGGGTGTAGAGTTTTAATTGGTCTTTGTCCAAGTATTTAGCAATGCTCTCAGGAGTATTGAAGACGCTAGACGGACGAATCGCTTCGTGGGCATCTTGGGCACCAGAAGCATTCTTCACACGGCTTCCATGCTTAGAATATTTCTCACCGAAGCGATCCACGATAAAGTTAGCTGCCTCATTTTGCGCAACCGGACTGATCCGAGTGGAGTCGGTACGCATATAGGTAATCAAACCTTGAACACCAGAGCCAATATTGATTCCTTCGTACAATTGCTGAGCGACCATCATGGTCTTGCGTGTACGGAAGTTGATCTTATTGGCTGCATCCATCTGCATAGAAGAGGTGGTGTAAGGAAGTGGTGCATTCCGACGACGTTCTTTCTTTTCAACTTTTTCAACGGTAAAATCTTTGCCATCTAAGCGTTCAAGAACTGCTTTCACCTCTTCATTGGTGTTGAGCTTCATCTTCTTGCCATCAATCCCATAGAAGCTAGCTTGGAATTGCTTAGTCCCTTTTTTAAAGACACCATCAATGGTCCAGTATTCTTCCGGCTTGAAATCATTTATCTCATTTTCACGATCAATGATTAATTTGAGGGCAACTGATTGCACGCGCCCTGCAGAAAGTCCTTTTTTAACCTTTTTCCAAAGAATAGGCGAAATGGAATACCCTACAATCCGGTCCAAGACACGACGGGCTTGTTGGGCATCGACCAAGTCCATATCGATTTGGCGCGGTTCTTTAAAGGCATTTTTGACTGCATCCTTGGTGATTTCGTTAAAGACCACGCGGTTCTTTTCCTTGGCATCCAAGTTCAAAATATGCGCTAAATGCCAAGAAATAGCTTCTCCTTCTCGGTCCGGGTCACTTGCGAGAAAGACTTGTTTGGCTTTTTTAGCTTCTTTTTTCAAATCATTGATCAAGGGACCTTTTCCGCGAATATTGATATACTCCGGTTCATAGTTATTGTCGAAGTCAATAGACATCGTAGATTTTTTCAGATCCCGAATATGGCCAACACTAGCCATGACTTTGTAGTTACGACCAAGGTATTTTTCGATTGTTTTCGCCTTAGCAGGAGACTCCACAATCACCAAATTTTTCTTGGTTGTGCTGCTTTTCTTTTTTGTTACCACGTTTTATCCCTCTGTATTGTATAAATCTCATTGAGTTTAATACATTTTAAGAAAGATGTCAACTAGGAACTTCTCCTATAGGAAAATCACAATTCGTATTTCAATTCATCAAGAATGTCCTGACCTGATGTGACAAGCTTTGCGCCTTCTTGAATCAAGTGATGGCAGCCTGCAGATTTACCATCTAAAATATTTCCTGGAATAGCAAAAACGTCTCGGCCTTCTTCCATAGCACGCTCACAAGTAATCAAACTACCTGAACGGAGTCGAGCCTCTGCCACAATCACAGCCTGACAGAGGCCTGCAATGATGCGATTTCTCTCAGGAAAATGAAACTTCAGTGGTGCCTGCCCTGGACCATACTCGCTCAAGATCAGATGGTGTTCTCCCATATGCGCTTGCAGCCTTTGATTGCTCTTTGGATAAAAGACATCTAGCCCTGTTCCAATCACTCCGATGGTCTTACCACCATTTCGTATACTGGCATAATGAGCTGTCGCATCAATTCCCTTAGCAAGTCCACTAACAATGACCAGTTCATTTCCAAGTTCCTTAATTATCTTCTCTACAGAACGAACCCCTTCTCGCGTGGTCTCTCGAGCTCCAACAACTGCAATCTTCGGTTTGCTTAACAGTTGCAAATCCCCTTGGTAAAAAAGGAGTACAGGAGGATTGTAGATCTGTAGCAATTCCTCAGGGTATTCAGGATCAAAAATGGATAGAGATGGGAACCGTTCAAACTCCTTGTGTAAATGGTCTTCATCCAGTTGCCGGTATTTGTCTACAAAATGAATAATACTGCGACAGCGAGCGATCCTTGCTATCTCTTCTAAGCTTGGTAAGACTTGCTCTTTCCTACAGTAGTCCAAGACTCTCAAGACTTGCTCATTTGATAAATCGGCTTCTTTTAATTTAAAGATTTCAAATTTCTCCATGGTCACCTTCTACTTCCTCTCACTTATTTATTCGAAAAAGAAAAGAAAAAAGCTCTATTTCTAGAACTTTTTTTGATATGTCGAAGAATAAAAGTAAGATGCGGCACCAATCAAGTTGCTTTCATTATGGAAGCGAGCCGCTTGGATGGGCAAGGCCTCAAATTGTTTATGCCCTTTTTGAGAGAGCAGGTCATGGTATTGTCGACTGATCTCATCGATCAGTAGTGGTTGACTACTAATGCCCCCTCCAATCGTCACCCTCTCAAGCAAGAGCAAAGATTGAAGATTAAAAATCAGAATAGCAATATCATGGCAATACTCCTGAAACAAGGATGTCAGCTCCTCATGGCCTCCTTGATCAAGAGCTTTGAAAACAGCTAGACCATCTGCCTTTTCTAAGTTCAAGATGTGACTAGCCTTCTCAACGAATTGAACAGCTGAACCGGTGTTTTCCAAAAGATTGGAAATGCCTTGCAAAAAGAGTTCGCGATGAAAGCGGCGATTTTCTGGTGTTCTTTCTGCCTTATCAATAGACCGAATGTATTCTGTCAGTTGCCAACCTTTCAATAGGTCACCGTTAGAAAGAAGAGCAAGGCCAACTCCTGTCCCTAACACCAAGGTCGCACCGCAAGGACAATCTTTTAGGTTACCAAGCCTTGCTTCCGCTAGACCAGCGGCTTCTCCATCATTGAGAACAGTGACTGGCACTTGAAATGTTTGTTGCAATCTACTAGCTAGAGGAATTCCGCGTAAATATGGGATGAGACCACCTCGAAAGACAAAGCCAAGGCTCTTTTGGATCTCACCTGGGCAAGAAATGGCGATCCCCTCGATTTCTTCCCGTACAGAAGCAACGATTTCTTCTAATCCTTGCCAAAACTCTTCAATCGTGGGTGGTGTTGGGATCTTGTCTGTATGAACCAATTGATAGTCCGCATCCATCAGACCATACTTTATAAAGGTTCCTCCGATATCGATGGTAAATAGCATAGCCTAATCCTCACACATTGATTTGATAGGTTCAAATGAACGCCGATGAATAGGTGTCACTCCCAGCTTGTCGAGGCCAGCCAGATGCTTAGCCGTCCCATAGCCAGCGTTCTGAGCAAAATCATAACCTGGATATTCTCGATCAAACTCTTCCATCATCTGATCCCGAGTAACCTTAGCTACGATGGATGCTGCAGCAATGGATAAGGAGTTGGCATCCCCTTTGATGATACTAGTTTGGGGAATCGGAAGATCTAACTTCATGGCATCAATCAAAAGATGCTGGGGTTGAGGCTCTAGCTGACCAATAGCTTCCATCATGGCTAGCTTCGTAGCTTCATAGATATTAACCTGATCAATCACTTGATTGTCCTTGACGCCGATTCCGATCGAAATGGCATTTTGGAGCACAGCCTCATAGATTTCCTTGTGTTTGGATTTTGGAATCTTTTTACTATCGTTGAGTCCTGGAATCTTACAAGCTTTCGGCAAGATCACGGCAGCTGCAACAACTGGACCCGCTAATGGGCCGCGTCCCACTTCATCCACACCTGCAATAAGATCAATCCCTTGAGCATAAAGTTCTTTCTCATAGGCTAGCATTTTTTCCAAACGCAAGTCTTCATCCACTTGTTTTTGGAGTTCGCGTTTTCGTTTGCTGATAGCCGCTTGAACGCCTGCTCGACCATCAAGAATCAACTCTTCAAATAAGGGATGATCTAGCTCGTCAATCATTGCTAAACGCTCTTTAACTTCTTTAATCGTTGGCATCTATTTCACCTACACGATCAAGGGTATACCGTCCCAATTTTCCATCGCGGACGTCTTTAACAAAGAGTTGGTAAAAACGGTCGTAATCTTCACGAAATCCTAATTTCTGGGTCATTTCCATAATGATTTCAGGAGCTTCTTGTTCCAGATCCATTTGTTTAAAACGCTCTTGCAAAACTGCTGGGTAGTGCTCTTTAAAATAGTTAAGGCCAAAGATGGTCACTTCATCCATTGGAAGCAACTGATCCTTTATCGCTCCTGTTAAGGCGAGCTTTAAAGCCACTTCTTTATCTTCAAACTTGGGCCAGAGAATCCCTGGAGTATCCAAGATTTCAAGGTCTTTATTGGTTTTCAACCATTGTTGCCCCTTGGTTACCCCTGGTTTATTTCCAACGACTGCAATCTTTTTCCCCGCCAAGCGGTTCATCAGAGTTGATTTCCCGGCATTAGGAATCCCGATGATCATGGTCCGAAGGGTTTCAATCTGAATCCCCCGTTCCTTTTGACGGGCAATTTTATCGGCCATCAAACTCTTAGCAGCATCTGTGACCTTCTTTACCGTAGATTGCTCTTTGGAGTTGATAGCCAAGGTTTTGATCCCTTGAGACTCAAAATAGTCCTGCCATTCTTTTGTTGCCACAGGATCTGCCAAGTCTACCTTGTTTAAAATCATTAATTTGGGCTTATAACCAACTATTTTTGTTAACATAGGATTTTGGCTTGATAGGGGCAAACGAGCATCTACCAAAACCGTCACAAAATCCACGAATTTTAAATTTTCTTGTACTTGTCTTCTAGCTTTGGACATGTGTCCAGGAAACCATTGAATAGTTGCCATGTTCTCCATTCCTTTCCAGTTCAATCTCTTCTATTATACCATGTTTTCTTGAATTCTCAGCCTTAAACGAGAATACAAAAAATGAAGCTACCTAGGTAACTTCATTTTTCTTCTATTCTGTCCAATTTATCAACGATTTCAATTGATCGTCCATTGTATAGGTATAGGTGTCGATATTTCTAGTAAAGTAGTTCTTCAAGTCATTTTCATCAGACATGCTTTGGAAATCGTACTTCTTAGCATTTTTCTCAAAGGTTTGAATGGTTTTTCCAGGTTTTTTATGAACGTTGGCTTTTCCATGGTTTTCGACCTGTTCAATAACCGCTATCTTGGAAATGACAAAATAACTTGTTTTTGATTTACCATAAGATGTATCGGTAATAGAGTATACATAGACCAATTGCGGGATTTTGGAATCAAATGTACCTCCCCAATCAACTCCATCTTTGATTGCCGCAAAAGCCATCCCTTCAAATTTTGGAAGGTCTTTATAATTACGGTCAGCTGCATAGGCCTTTGCTGCATCCTCTACATTCTTAGAGATGGCTTCTTGTGTATCCTCATCCACTTTTGACAAGGAAGTCACATAAGCCCCTTCCTCAAAATCAGCTAAAGTGACCTTGTATTTTTTGCTATCTTTTCCTTTCTCAACAGTTTTACCATCTGCTTTTAATGCATTTTTACCACTTTCATTGAGACGAATTTCGATTTCGTCACCAACTGCAATAGGATCATTACTTGATACTTCTTTACCGTTCAGATAATAATCAAATGGGAAGCCATAGTTAGCGGTTGCTTTTGCAACAATTTCTAGGTCTTTTCCTTCAAATTGAGACGGTTTTGATAAACTTCCATTTGGAGAAATGCCCTTGATCTTTGGATAAAAACCCTTAAAGGGGTCAAAACCTACAAGCGGGATAAGATCCGCCTCCTGAGTTACAGATGTCCCGGTAAAGTGAAGGCCAGGTATCATGTCTTCAAGATCGCTTTTATCGTAAAGTAATTTGACCGTAATTTTATCGTGATTGTTTAGGTTTTTCCGTTCTTTTACATCGATCAGTTCATCGCCTTTATAAACACTAAATTTTACTTTTGAAACTAGCTGATCGATATTGTAGTTTGAACTCTCGGTATTCAAGCCTTCTGCTTCTATCTTTTTCTTGATATCCCGATCTAAATTTTCCTTGTTCAAACTAGGCGACTTCTCGGCAAAATAGCCTTCACCATCAGTCCCTTCAATATCCAGCTTCACATAGTCCTCTAAATTAATGGTGTCACTGCTACTACGGTTTAATAAGAAATAACCTGCAACAGTAATGACAGCAAGAAGGACAAAAATCCCTGCTAAAATTCCTTTCATATTTCTTTTTGGTTTTTTAGGTGCTGGGGCTTGAGTTGGACTTGGACTTGGCCCTAATTGCACTGTCTTTGGTTGAAAAGCAACAGCTTTTGGTTCAGCTTGGGCAGCTACTTGAACTTTAGCTCCACATTTAGAACAAAAGGCATCACCAGCATTGATAGGTGCCTGGCAATTGGTACAGTTTTTCATAAATCATCTCCTTATTTTTATCGAGCGTCCTTACGGACAGAAGTCAATACGAGGGAAGTTGCGACTATAAATAGAACTGCAAAAGCAAGCAAGACTCCCCAATTTCCAAGAATCGCAAGTAGATCATAAGCATAGGTTCCTACCCCATCTTTTTGATAAACTTGCCAGTCAGTATGACCTTGGGAGGGGACCATATTGTTCATGTTTGCAATCCGAAAGAAGGCCGTCGTTCCCCATCTCGTAATGGTCGCGTGTGAGATCCACACTAAAAATGGAATTTTTTCATCCAAGGATTGGAGAAAATTTGAAAACAGCAATTGAACCATCAATACAAGTGGCATGGCTGTCATCGCTTGGGATGATTTTTTTACAAAAGCTGAAATCAATAAGGCCAACATATCTGAAGTAAAGATCACCAAAAACAAAGTGATCCCAAAAAGGAATATCTGGCTACTGTTTCCTTGGATACGCGGATAGCGCACAACAATGGTTCCAATCATTAAGATCGCTTCCGCGAAACAAAGCACCAACTCTGTTAGCACGCGCGCCGTCACATAAGAAGGCAAGGACAAGCCTTTAATTTGGTACTCAAACTTGATGACTTTACGCTCGTTACAAATACTGGTCACTGAATTAAAGAGACCAATCCAGAGTGCTGCAGAAATAAACATAATGGAAGAAGTTCTCGTAATATGGTATTTATCAAAAACTTCATTGGCATTAAAAGCGATCGAAATGATGAAAGGAAGAAGAATCGCTTCTAAGACAAAAAACAGAGATTTTTTGTTAAGAAGGAGTCGAAGGAATTTTCTAAAATAGATCGAGACTTGCTTCTTATCCAGCATGGCCACCTCTCCTTTCATTTTCAAACCATTGAACATATTGGTCAACAAGAGTTGCATTTTCAGCACCTGAAATTTTATGGACGATTTCTTCTAAACTCTGAGCAGCAAAAACTTTCAGGGCATTGTCTACGGAGCCAAAGTAACATAGTCTACCACAGCCTTCCGAACTCTTTCCGACCACCATGACCTTGTTAAAGAGATGACAAATACGATCAGGCGTATGCGTGATGACACATAAGATTTTTCCTTCATCTGTAATCTCTCTCAAAGTGGTCATGACCTCCATAACCATGCTTCCATCGACACCGGAATCCGGCTCATCCATAAAGAGGATTTCGGGGCGCGTGATGTATTCCATAGCTATCGTGAGTTTTTTCTTTTGTCCGCCAGATAGAGAAGAACACTTGGATCCTTTGACAGATTCCAAATCCAGCTTTTTCAGAACAGATAGCACTTCTTCTTTGCGAAGTTCAGAATTGTCTGCTAATTCGGATGGCCCGTAGAGCTTTGCTGCATCTTCGAGATTCTTATAGACCGTGTCTTCCATGCGGTAATGCTCATCAGGAGATTGAGGTGCCAGGGTGATGACCCCTTGTTTCTTCCCATCATTTAACAGATCTACGCCATTAAAATAAGCACTGGTATTTGAATGAACAAGTCCTGTCACTGCTTCCATAAAGGTTGATTTTCCAGCACCAGAACCACCCAGAATTAAGATCATTTCCTTGGGTTTAAATTCCACCTGAATATCCTTGAGGATGGTCTTACGATTTAAGAGATTTCCGACTGTTACATCTTGAATAGCAATCGTTAGTGATGAATGAGAAAAGTCCTGGCGCTCCCTCGGTGAAACAGATGGATCAGCAGTTGCTGCCTGAAGATCTTGGTAAATAATCTGTTCTCCCAGTTGGACAACCAACTGATTCGATAAGACTGCACAATCAATCCTAGCAAGCGAGGACAGATCCATCAGAAAAGCATCTTTTGTAATGGTCTTCCATTCTAGAGATTGCATTTCAACAATAATGAATTTTGAGCGAAAAACATGACCGTCGGCGTCACAAAGATGGATAATGGAACGGTGATTTAATAAAACTTGTTGATTTTTCGGATAGGTGACACCATCCACCTCGATCATTCCAGACAAACATTCCAGAAACCATTGACCGTTTAGAAAATGGAAAACAGCTTTAGAGGGGGACTGAAAATCATCAGCCAGATGCAAATCTGCCTGGCTTTCTTGAGAGATACCATCAACGCTCAATCCATCAAAAAGTGGAATAGCTGTAAAATCCTGATTGAGATAGGTATAGATGGTTGGGTTTTGCATACATGTAAACCTTTCGAAATAAACTAATTGGCTAGACAGTCAAAACCACCCTATAAGGGTGGTTCAAACACGATGGCTCTACCTAGCGAGCACTACTCTAGCTTAGCGAATTTGCTCAAAATGCAAATGCACAGCGATGTGGTCTCCATAGCCACTCCGTTCCAAATCACGTTGCAAGCGATAAGAAATATAGTGTTCAGCAATGGTAATATAACCAGCACCAAGTAAGCGGTGCTCAACCATTGACTGGATCATGCTGATCGTCGCACGTTCCACTTTAGCTTCTTCCAAATCCATGGCAACTTTCTTGGTCACTTGCGCCAAGTTTTGGCGAAGATCATCCGTCAAGACATAAACTGTTTGTGCTGCCTTCAAAACAGCTTGATAGATTTTATCTGGGTCAAATTCTACAACTTCACCACTACGTTTAATGACTTCCATCTTATTCTCCTTGATTATCAATATACTTCTATTATCTTAATAAATAGGGGATTTGTCAAGAATCTAAGACATTAATAATCCGGACGAAGAACTCCCGTAATGATCTCTTTGGTTGCATGATAATCCCCATCTACTACAACCTTGATGATCCGCTTCGCTTCTTCTGCAGGTGCTGGCACCAATGGCAAACGGGTTGGCCCTGCTTCAAAGCCCATATAGTTTAAGACGGCTTTGACAGGAGCTGGACTCGGATATGAGAAGAGAGCGTTGACTTTAGGGATAAATTGACGTTGGATAGCCGCAGCCTTTTTAATATCGTTGTGTTCAATGGCTTGAAACATCTCATGCATTTCATCTCCATTTGTATGAGAAGCTACTGAGATCACTCCATCAGCCCCAAGATTCATCGCATGGAAAGCATCTCCATCTTCCCCTGTATAGACGAGAAATTCTTCTGGCTTGTGTTCAATCAAATAGGCCATATTAGCAAGGGTTGTACACTCTTTTACCCCAATGATATTTGGGTGTTCCGCCAAACGAAGCATGGTTTCAGGCGTCATTTCCACAACCACGCGCCCAGGAATATTGTAGATAATAATCGGAAGATTAGATGCATCCGCAATCGCTTTAAAGTGTTGATACATGCCTTCTTGAGATGGTTTGTTGTAGTAAGGAACGATAGCCAATCCTGCCGCAAAGCCACCAAAAGCATCCACTTCTTTAACAAACTCAATCGAGTCGCGGGTTTCATTGGTTCCGACACCAGCGATCAAAGGCACTCGACCATTGACAATCTTTTGAACGGCCGCAAAGAGTTGCAATTCCTCATCGTGGGTCAGAGTTGGACTTTCTGCAGTCGTTCCAGCTAAGAGAATCCCGTCTGTATGATGTGCCAAAAGGTGCTCAATCAAGTCAGGAAGAGCGTCAAAATTAATGCTTCCATCTTCATGGAAGGGGGTGATAAATGCAGTAATGATTTTACAATCTTTTAAATCTTGATAAGACATAGAAAAACCTTTCTCTATATAAGAAAGAGGCTGGGGCTTGCTTGCCTTTGCCTCATGATCTGTTCATAAAACAAGTTGATTTGTTAGTTAGCTACGGAAGAAATCAAACTCTTCGAATTACTGATTTCTGTTTTTCTCCCTATTTCAACTCAAACTTCAATTCAGCTGTTGGACGTACGAGTCCACGTTCGTGAAGAGTTTCTGCGATTTGGACTGAGTTCCAAGCAGCTCCTTTAAGGAGGTTATCTGAAACCACCCACATGTGGATCCCTTTTTCAGCATCCAAGTCTTTACGAATCCGTCCAACGAAGGTATCGCGTGAACCGACCGCATTAACCGCTTGAGGGTAGACTTGATGAGCAACATCGTCTTCAAGGACTGCACCTGGGAATTCTGCAATAGCAGCTTTCACTTCGTCAATTGGTGCCACTTCTTTTGTTTCAATGTAGACTGACTCTGAGTGAGCTGACAAGACTGGAATCCGCACACAAGTTGCTGAAACGGCAATGCTATCATCTTCCATGATTTTCTTGGTTTCATTTGTCATCTTCATTTCTTCGTATGTATAGTCATTTTCTGTGAAGACGTCGATTTGTGGAAGAGCGTTAAAAGCAATTGGATAGTGTTTCTTATCTCCACCTGAAGGCAAGATTTCAGCTTTGACATCACGTGGATTAACGCCATCGTTTAAGACTTCCTTCAACTCACGTTGAGTTTCAAGAATAGCTCCCATACCAGCACCTGAAACAGCTTGGTAAGTAGACACGATAATACGTTCCAAGCCCCATTTTTGACGGACTGGCTCAAGAGCGACCATCATTTGGATCGTTGAACAGTTTGGACAAGAGATAATGCCGTTATGAGCATCAAGCGCATGTGCATTCACTTCAGGAACAACCAATGGGACATCCGGATTTTGACGGAAATAAGAAGTGTTATCCACCACTACTGCGCCTGCTTTCACAGCGTATGGTGCATATTTAGCAGATGTTGAACCGCCAGCCGAGAAAAGGGCAATATCAACGCCTTCGAAGGCATCTTCTGTCGTTTCTTCAATAGTCACATCTTGACCCTTGAATTGCAAGACCTTCCCTGCAGAACGTGCAGAGGCAAGGTAGCGAATTTTATCGATTGGAAGTGTTGATTCTTCCAACATTTTGATCATTTGAGCACCAACGGCACCTGTAGCACCGACAACAGCAACTGTGTATCCCATAGTAAATCCTCTTTCAAAATTTTCTAAAAATTGAGTATTTGTACTATTATACAATTTTTTGGCATAAATGAAAAGTACCAACAGTAGGAAAAAATCCTGATAACAAGACCAGGACTTTTGATGGTTATTAATCATAAATAGCTTTTTAGTTAAGATCATAGTTCAAATCACTTAAATCTTTCTTACCTTGTGTTTCTTCAGTAAGAAATGGAACTTGATGGATCCCCTTTACACCTGCTACGATAGACGCCGGAAATGAAACAATTTCTTGATTGATGTGGCTAATATTACTGTTGACAATTCGCTTCGCTGCAGCAAGATCTTCATTTTCATCAGCAATTTCCTTTTGCAAGGCCAAGAATTGGTTAGAAGACAAGAGCTCTGGATAGTTTTCACCCACTGCACGAATTTGTGCCAAGACATCGTTTTGATTGGTTATGACTTGGTTGGATTCTTGAATGCTCGCTCCTTGGCGTAAAGCAACTAAATCGGTAAAAAGGTCTTGTTCATGTTTTGCATAAGCTTTCGCTACTTTTAGCATTTCCGAAATGGTATCATAGCGTTTTACGAGGACGATATCGACCGTTCTCTTTGATTCTTCAATGGTCACAAGATAACGATTGAGACGATTTCCTACACTAATAAACCAAATAGCCAATAGGCCAACAAATATGATTAAGCCGATAATGAGATTCATGATGTTTCTCCTTCAAAAATTGCTGTTATTTCTTTAATTAAATCCAGTTCTTTGCATAATTTATGATATTCAGATACCAAGGATAGCTGATCAATATCTTCCGGTTTTTGGGGAGTCGGAAAGATATAGCGATCGGTATACAAAGAAATAAATAGTTTCTTATCTTTCAAAAATACACACATGGCATTTTGAGAAATTTGTCGATCAAACCATTCCAACATCTTAGGGGTGAGAAATTTACGGGCAGACAGTTCATCTGTACAGTAGATATTGTAATTCTCGTTATTGCGAATATCCTCGGTTTCAATCTGAACTTCATCTCCTCTAGCTCCAGGATAAACCCCATTCACCTCCCTCTTAAATAGAAAGGATTTCTTGGTTGGCACAACCCGAAGATGACCGGAGAAATTGATCGGTAGACATAAAGAGAACACTTGTCCAAGGAAATCTGTAACTTCCACATGTTCCGTCCTCGTATGTCCATTGGACGTCCGGTAACGAGTCTCCGTATGATGGGCATAGAGATTTGAAACCGTTAGCTCTTTGTCATCATGAAACGATAGTTCTTTGAAACATAGAAAATCAGTCGACCGAGGACATAAATGCGAGAGAGCTTCAGAAGGGATGGAACCGTCCTCTTTGATCGAAGCATTAGGAAAAACTTCCTTTAATACAGGCGACAGGATATCATCAAGATAGATCTCATCGTTCGATCGAATTCGATCCCCAAACAAGGCTTTTCGTTTTTTATATTGTGGCCAATAATACAAACCAGCAACTAAAAGGATGAACGGAACAGCTGCAAAGCGCAATAAGATGAGAGACAGTATGGCGCAAATAATACCAAAAGATCGCAAAACATTCCACTGAAGATTGTTCTTCATCTGTTCTCGGATCAATCCGATGGCATCCTGAAATTGTTTGGAGGTTTCAAGCTCTTCAATTTTATGCGAATAGTCTGTAGATGCTGGATCATTAGAATGATAGAAATCTCCCAATCAACTCAACTCCTTTCTGACATTAGGCACTTTACTATATTATAACACCAACGTAACTTTGTAGCAATTGTATTATAATAGTTTTCAATTCTTTGAAGAAACAAAAAAATCCTGATCCGAAGATCAGGATTCGAGGCACCTTTCAGTGAGAGCAGCCGGTTCACACAACTACTCAAGGTCCGCTCCTGCGTTACAATTGAATGTAGACCTCCTCAGCGCAAAAGGCTCCTAAGAGCCAATCGACTCATCGCATGAAACTAGTTTATCATGAACATCCACAAACTGTCAAGAAGGTAGGTACTTGCTTCCTTCCCGAATGCTTAAAGGTGACAATTGATCTCGATAGCGGTCGATAAAGGCCCCTACCCAATCCGGATTAACCTTGGAATAACTGCGTAAACTCCAGCCGATTGCCTTATTTATAAAGAATTCGCTTTGACCTAGATTATTGAGGATCACTTTTTCTAACAAATCCGTATCTGTTTTTTCTTTCCTCATAAGCTGGTGATCAATGGCAATCCGCCTCAACCAAAAGTCCTGATCCCTACTCCAATCCAGCATAACCTGTTTGGTTTCTGGATATGTGAAAGTAATCTCTCCGATGATGCGGTCCAACTGATCAATACTATCCCACCAGGACTTGGTTTGAGCCAATTCCTTTAGCTTTGGAAAATCTTCAGGTATAAGCTCCTTCTTCTTTTTATCCAGATAATCCATAGCAATATATTGGAACTCACGGTAGGGTTGCTGCCAACACTCTTCCACAAAAGCCCAATCAATTGGATCCTTTATGAAAAGCTTAAAAAAATCTCTTTCAATCTTTTTGAGAATTGGTTTTTGAACCCCAAGAAAGCTGAATTTATTTTTCATATAAGCTTCCATTGCTGGGACTTTCGCTGGATCAACTTGGTCTTCTAACAATTTCAAAAGAATTTTTGTATCCATATGATGCCTCCTTTTTTACATCAAAGGTCCAATCAAAGAAAAGAGATAGCCACCCAGACGATGAGTTATAGGCATTTTAGACAAGCTATCCAGAGTAACTTCCTCTGAGAGAGCCTGGGTTTTCTCAAAATCTTGTTCAATCTTAATCACTTCCAGATTTTTGTAGAGATAAACCCCATCTTCAAAATTTTGATAGAGACTTCGGTAGTCTGTATTAATGGTTCCTACCACCGCTTGTTGGCTATCAGAAACATAAACCTTAGCATGGACAAAGCCTGGGGTATAACGGAAAATACGGACGCCAGCATCCAAGAGGGCTTTAAAATAGGTCGTCGCAATATCAAAGGCATACTGTTTATCTGGAATCCCTGGCATAATGATACGAACATCCACACCTCGTCTGGCCGCAAATGTCATGGCTCGAACCAATTCGTCATCCAAGATCAAATAAGGGGTCATGATGTGAACATAATCGGTCGATGTATTCAGTAAATGAAGATAAACATCCTCAGCCACTTTGTGATAGGTCAATGGTGAATTGCCATAAGGGAGTACAAAGCCCTGACTCTTTCTTTGTTGAGGTTTTTCTTGTAGATAGCGCTCCATATCCGCTTTGTCTTCTATTCCGGTCACTGTCCACATGGTCAAAAAGAGAGCTTTTAGCGTTTGAACTGCTGAACCATCTAATCGAAGGGCCGTATCCTTCCAATGACCAAAGCGTTCTCGTTTATTGACATACTCATCAGCGATATTAACGCCACCAGTATAAGCAACTTGACCATCAATCACTGTAATCTTTCGATGGTCTCGGTAATTGTAATAGGTTGATAGAATAGGCTTGACTGGTGAGAAGGCCTGAGCATTAATCCCAACCTTGTGCAGTCGCTCGATATAATCATAGGACAAGGTAGTCATCTCATTCATCCCATCAAACATGACACGAACATCCAGACCTGCCTTGGCCTTCTCCTCCAAAATGGCTAAAATCTCGCCCCACATGATCCCTTCGTCAATGATGAAATATTCTATGAAGATATAACGCTCGGCCTTTTTCAAATCCTCCAACAAGGCTGGAAGCATGTCATCTCCAAGTGGAAAATAGGTAACCTCTGTGTTGCTGTAGATAGGAAACTGGGCTGAACTATGCTCCAAAAAATAAGCTAATTTCTGTAATTGGCGATCACTTTGGGATAAATAATCAGCAACTTCTGGATCGGTGCTTAGATAATCGGATGCCTGCACTGTAGCATCCTCAAGCCGCTTCTTCAAGCGTCTCACACCCAAATCAGCTAACGAAAAGTAAAGCAGAGCCGTCCCAAAAATTGGAAAGAGGGCAATGATAATCACCCAGGACAGTTTGGAACGAGAATCCATGGAACGATTGAGCAAGTAAAAGAAGGTAAAGACACTCAACAAGTGTTCCCATAAGATAATGGATGGGAAATGCTCTTGTAGACTGAGATATGAAAAGACAAGAAAGGCCAATTCCAGTAAGAAGAACAGAAGAATGGGAACCTTTCGGTTAAGTAGAATTTTGGCCCATCTGGAGGGCTTTTGAGGTAACAGCCTAGCACTTTGTTCTTCAGTCATAAAGGCTCCTTTCATGTAGGGGAGACCATCACAACTTTCCGGTCTCTTTCAGTAATTTTATTAGTATCATTTTAGCCTATGAAAAAGTCAGGGATAATTAACTATTGCGATTTACAAATGTCGTGATTTCTACTGTATTTTTCTCACCGGCCCTTCGATCGTCTTTTGCATCCAGACGATATCATGCCATTTGTTAAACTTATAGCCAATCTTTGGGAAATGAGCCACTTGGACATACCCTCGCTTTTCATGCATGGAAATGCTCGCTTCGTTCGGAACTGCGATACAAGCCAGAAAGCGTAAGTAGCCTCGTGCTTGCAACTCCTCTTCTAAGGCAGTATAAAGGGCCGATCCGATCCCTTGTCCACGCACTTCTTTTGCTACATAAATAGACAATTCAGTGGTCCAATCATAGGCAGCGCGTGCATAATAGGTCGAAGCATAGGCATACCCCACAACTTTCCCATCCACTTCTGCGACCAAATAAGGAAATTGGGTCAGCGTTTTTATGATGCGACTTTCAAATTCCTGGACAGTCGGCACATCAACCTCAAAAGTAATGGCTGTCTCTGTCACATAAGGTTGGTAAATCGCTCGGATAGCTGCTGCATCGCTGAGCTGAACGGGTCGAATCATTATGGTGGCCTCCTCATTAGATTATACCTAGTATACCGATATGCCTTCTCACTGTCAATGAAGGACTAGCAGCAAGCAAAAAATCCTGGAATTGTATCCAGGATTTCCATCCTTCTTAAACCGTTTGACGTAACCCCATCATCCGGTAAAGGAATAAAGCACTCGGAGCTTTCAAAAAGCTCTTTTGCTTGGAATTTGTTGCTTTTAAGACATAGTTAGGTTTGACTGTTTTAGTGACTGTCTTTGCTTGTTTAAGATTCAGACCGGTTTGTTTTTTAGACGGTTGAACTTTCGATGGTTGAAGGGAAGCTTTCACTGCGCTTACTTGAAGGGGTTTTTCTTTCACTTTCAAGGCTTGTCCAGCTGATTTTGAAGTAGAGGCAGATAATCCTGCTTGAGCTGGATGAGAGAGTTGACTCATGGTTTGATTGTTACTGACTTCGACATGGTTTAGGATACCTCCATTTGGATTGAGGTGATCAGTCACACCTGTATCAAATGGCGCTACAAATACATTGTCCTCAATGGTGACATTTTTAATATCTCCATAGCGCGTTTCAACATCAATCGATCCACGATGCTTGTTGTAGATATCGCTCTTCGTCCCTGTACGCTCCAAGAGATTGTGGTGAACCCGAATTCCTTCTTCATTCAGATCAAAGTTATGACCCTTAAAGACAGTCGTCAAGCGAATTCCGGCATCCCCGATATTGTCTTTAATCCGATTGTAGGCAATCTCATGGCCTTTTCCACCAAAGATCCCAACACCACCAGCACGCCAACCAAGTTCAATCGTATTGTGCAAGAATTTATTGTTTTCTGCTACTGCTGATTCTGTTCCATCCGCAATACTTGACCAGCTGGCTAGTCCGTCATCTCCATTTCCACGAATACTAGAATTGCGGACAATCGAATTCTTAGTCCCTTGGGCAAAGTTGACTCCGTCAGCCAGGTTGTTTCGCAAACGGACATTTTCTACTACTAGACCATCTGTGTACTTCATATCATTTTTGCTAGCATAATCGCCAATCCACATGCCGACTTCAAAATGTTCAGCCCAAATATCGTGAATATGAGAATTCTTCCCTGGCGTTCCAGAAATGGCCTTGTACTGAGCGTTTTCACCATAGCGTGAATGAAGGTTGGAGGACAGATAGACATCGCTAAATTCAACATGGTTGTCTTGGTGAAGGAAGTCAAATCCACCGCCACCAGCTTGGTCACTAGTAAAATGCAGTTGGGTATGCCAGATACCAGCCCCTGAAATCTTCATATCGGAAGCATCGATACCGACTTTTCGATTGAGATTAAATCGCCCAGCTGGGATATAGACATTCTTTCCGGTTTGTTTAGCTTCATAAATCGCATCATAGAGGGCCTGGCTGTCATCAGTATCGTCGTTTGGCGTAGCTCCTTTAGAAACAATATTGATAGCGTTATCCCCTTGAGCAATCAGGTCTGGAGCTTGCTCAAATTCCACAAAGTCAAGACCATAATGGACGTCGTCTGACCTGTTTTTCACCAGTGAAACCACATCTCCTTTTTGAAGCTGAAGTCCTGGAAGGAGGCTGTGTACTTCATCAAATTGGAACCGAGCGCGTGTATCCGCCTGAGCACTATCATAAACACCTTTGTCATTCAAATACTGCCAGTTAGACGTAGATGAAAGATCCAATTGTTGAACACTGTGACCATTCACCTGAACATCGAGTTGTCCACTGGCTCCATCTGGTACCGTGTAGCGTACGGTTAAAGCATTGGCTGGTTCATTTACCTTAAAGGAGACACCATCTCCTTTTTCTTTTAAAGCGACATAAGTCTGATCAGAAGCTTCAATAGCTGTTGAGTGACTGTCTTGAGACTGCTCTACCTCTGCCTTTCCAAGGAGGTTCCCTTTGTCTGCCTCATAACGGGTGTAAGGCATAGATGCTCCATATTGGCTGGTATCTACTTGAGAGCTTGCGGGATCAGAAGTTGTCGCTTCTTGCCCTTGTGTTTGGACTTGTGCCTGCTCTCCAACTTGATCAGCTGCCACAGATTGTCCAGTTAAAAAACAAGCCCCCATGATCGCAATCACGACAGAAAAGACTCCAAGCTTAGACTTACGAATGCCAAAAATGATATCTTTGTTTAAATGATTCATGACACATTTCTCCTTATATTTTTTACAACGATTCTATCCTAATAAAAATTATCATGACAAACAAGGTGAATTGTGTGAATATTCTGTATCAATTTGTTGCAGAAATGTTAACCTTTTTATGTAGTAATAAAAGTGAGTAAGAAAAAAGAGGCTGAGAATGCTTTCTCAAACCTCTTTTGATGACACGAGCTTATTCCGCTTTTTTATTTGAAAATTGGCTATTGTAGAGCTCATAGTAGAATCCTTTATCTGCTAACAAGGATTGGTGATTTCCTTGCTCGATGATTTGGCCATCTTTGAGGACAAGGATTTTATCTGCTTCTTGAATGGTAGACAGGCGGTGAGCAATGACAAAGCTAGTCCGCCCTTTCATCAAATTCTTCATGGCTTTTTGAATCAAGAGTTCTAAACGCGTATCGACAGAAGACGTCGCTTCATCCAAAATCAAGATTTTAGGATCCGCTAGGAGCGCACGCGCAATGGTTAGGAGCTGCTTTTGCCCTAGAGAAATATTGCTAGACTCCTGGTTCATTTCCATATTGTAACCACCAGGGAGTGTCCGGATAAAGTGATCGACATTGGCTGCCTTGGCAGCTTCCACAATTTCTTCATCCGTTGCCTCGAGATTACCAAAGCGAAGGTTTTCTTTGATGGTTCCTTCATATAACCAAGCATCCTGAAGCACCATTCCGAATTGTTTGCGGTAATCTTGGCGAGATAGATGACGAATATCATGACCATCCACCGTAATCGATCCTGCAGTCACATCGTAAAAGCGCATCAGCAGATTAATCAGGGTTGTTTTCCCAGCTCCAGTCGGTCCGACAATGGCCACCATTTCACCTGGTTTGACTTCTAGGTTGAAATCACGAATCAAGGGTTTGTCCGCTACATATTGGAAATCCACGTTTTTAAAGCTAACTTGACCTGTCAAATCTCCAGAGAGGGTTTCTGTCACATCTGACACTTCATCTGGCTCATCCATAACTTGGAAAATCCGGTCTAGAGACGACTTAGCACTTTGTAGCTGTCCTGCCAATTGGGTCAAGTTTTGAATCGGTTGGTTGATTTGCCAAACATATTGAACGAAGGCCTGCATGTTCCCGACAGTCAAACGACCTGCTAACACTTGTAAGCCACCAAACAAAGCGATAATGAGATAGGTCAAATCTGAAATCCCATTTAATATCGGCATCATTAAGCCAGAAATGAAATTAGCCTTGAATCCTACTTTTTGAAGATGATGGGTAATATCATGAAACTCTTCCTGAGAAGATTTTTCCCGGACGTAGAGCTTAAGGACATTAAAGCCTGTTAAATTTTCTTGCACAAAGCCGTTCATTGCCCCCAAAACATCTGCCTGCTCTTTAAAGTAAGGCTGCGATTTTTTCATGATAAATCGAGCACTGAAATAAGTGATCGGAATGGACAAAATGACCACTAGCCCCAGCTGCATGTTTAAGTACAAGACCATGCTGATGACAAAGAGCAAGGTAAAGATAGCATTAACGATTTGTAAGAAGGACTGTTGCAAGGCATTCGAGACAGTTTCGACATCGCTAGTAAAACGTCCGAGCAAATCTCCGAACTGATGCCGGTCAAAAAAAGAAACGGGAATGTGATTGATTTTATGGGACAAATCATTTCGCATGTCCTGAACGGTCTTTTGAACAGCATTAGTCATGAAATAGTTGGAATAATAAGATCCCAACTCATAGAGGACCCCACGGAATAGATAGAGCGTCATAATGATCGCGATATAGGAGGTGTTAAGACCAGCTCCCGCAAGGCCTTTTGCCATATCCATGAGATTTTTTGTCAACTCAGTAATCGCAAGCCCCAAAACAAAGGGTTCGACAACACTCATGACGACACTCAGGATTTTTAAGAAAATGGACAAGCAAACTTCCAAGCGATAGGCTCTCAAATAAGTCCATAGTCTACTAAAACTGTTTTGTTCTTGTTTCATCTGCTTCTCCTTTCTATTCTTCTGTTAATGATGGACTGTCGAGCTGGGAATTAGCGATCTCACGATAGATCTCATTGCTTTCCATCAATTCATCGTGGGTTCCTCGACCAACGATTTCCCCTTGGTCCAATACAATAATTTGATCCGCATCCATAATGGTTCCCACACGTTGCGCTACGATCAAGACGGTCGCATCTCCGGTAACTTCTTTAAGACGCTTCCGCAAAGTGGCATCCGTCTTGTAGTCTAGGGCAGAGAAGGAATCATCAAAAATAAAGACATCTGGATCTTTGACAACGGCACGAGCGATGGACAAGCGTTGTTTTTGACCACCCGAAAGGTTGCTACCACCTTCTGCCAAATGCGTATCAAAGCGTTCCTCACGACTGTCGATAAATTCCTTGGCTTGGGAAATTTCAGCCGCTTGCTCTAGCTCTTGTACAGAGGCATCTTCTTTCCCATAACGAAGGTTCTCAGCAATGGTTCCTGTAAAGAGCAAGGCTTTTTGCGGAATAAAACCAATCTTTTGGCGAAGGGCTTTCAGATTGTAGTCACGGACATCCACACCATCCACCAAAATCTTCCCAAGTGTTACATCATAGAAGCGAGGAATCAACTGCACAAGTGAAGATTTCCCAGAACCGGTCGAGCCGATAAAGGCAATGGTTTCGCCAGGTTTGGCCTGAAAGGAAATGTTGTGAAGAACTGGACTCTCTGTCTCACCTGGATAAGCAAAGGTGACATTGTCAAATTCCAAATAGCCACGAGATGCTGTTTCTGTTACACCATTCTCATTTGGATCGATCGAAATGGGCATGTCCATGATTTCCTTGAGCCGACGACTAGAAACCGCAGTCCGAGGATACATAGTAAAGAGATTGGCTAAAAAAAGGAAAGATAAGAGCGCGTGGAAGCTATACTCAATAAAGGCAACCAGATCCCCAATTTTCAAACTACCGTCATGAAGAGGATCCAAAGCAAACCAGACAATCGCCACAATCATAGCAATGATGATCTGCACAAATAGGGGTTCTGTCAAACCAGTTAGTTTGAACAATTTATTTGAGTTTTCCGCATAGACTTCATTTTCAGCCGCAAATTTCTCTTCCTGGAATTCTTCGCGGGCAAAGGCACGAATCACACGAAGCCCTGTCAAATTTTCACGCGCAAATTGATTAAGATGGTCGAGGGTCTTTTGTTGCTTCTCGGAAAGAGGACGTGTCTTAACTGCTACATACCAGACGACGACAGCAAGAAATGGTACAGAAACCGCTACAATCCACGCTAAAGAAGGACTGGTCGTCAGAATCAAGAGAACACTGGAAACCATCATCAAGGGAGTGATGACCCCCATCTTCAACATAGAATCCGCGAACTGCATCAAAACAAAGGCATCAGAAGTTAATCGAGTGACCAATGACGATACCCCGATTTGCTCATACTCGTGATGCGAGTACTCCTGTAACTTAGCATAGAGGTCATTGCGCATATCGCGAACCATGGTAGTCGTTAGCTGGCCAACCGCGTAAGACAAGATAATCCGTCCCACAATCCCAAGCAAAATAATCACAAACATGACCCAGCCCCAGAAATACAGCCGATCCACATCACGCGGGTTAATCCCCTCATCAATCATGCGAGCTAGAATCGTTGGCAAGCCCAAATTGACAATAACAAACAGGACCGCTGAAAATAGATTCAGAGCTAGCCACTTGGGATACCTTTTCAAGTAAGACCAAATATATAGCATAGATGATTCTCCTTTTCCATAAATAATAACCTTGATCACACAGAAAAGAGGGAGTGAGACGAAATCATTTTCAAAGAAAATCATTCCTGCCCCAGTCCCATCTGTAGTCTCATTCATTATACCAAACTAGTCATAAAAGTAAAGCAAAAGAGCAGGTTTCCCCGCTCTTCACTTGCATTATTTCGTGCGTTTGAGTTTAGCATTTTTAAGAATCATAAGATCCCCTTGGTTGCTATTACTTAACTTAGAAAGATCAAATGTCAAATAGTCACCATCGACCTTATATGTAATCTTTTCTCCTCTACCATCATTTGACGAGATTGTTTTCTCTTTTTGATTGATTTTAACATCATAAGATCGCTCATTCTTTTGACCAGCGACTTCACCCGCGATGCTGAGGGTTCCTTTAGAATCTTTGATCTTAATAGAAACTTCAAAATTAATAACGTCTCCAATAGACTCTAATTGACTACCTGATAAGCCCTGCTCTTCAAGAATCTTCTTGAGTTCAGTTTTTGTTGGTTTGTAGACATAAGTCCCGTTATCACTTTTGGCACCACATGCCACCAAGAGGACTGCTGCAAAAACTGTAACGAAAGCTAAAAGAATACGTTTAAATATTTTCATAATCAATCTCCTAATGTACTTTATAATCAGATTTTACCATTATTCTAATTCTGATTCAAGATATTATAAAGAAGAAAAAGAGCAGATAACCTCTGCCCTTCTCTTGTATTATTTTGTACGCTTGAATTTAGCGTTTTTAAACATTTCCAAAGCGGCTGCGTGATCAGAACTTTTCTCTCCAGATAAATCAAAAGTGAATACATCGCCAGAAACTTTGTATTTAACCTTTTCACCTTCACCTGTTTTTGATTGAAGAGTTTTCTTTTGTTGGTCAACTTTCATATCAAATGATTGGTCAGTCTTTTGTCCCATCATTTCACCTTTAATTTTAAGGCTACCTGTTTTATCTTTAATGGTCACTGAAACTTCCAATTTAACATTGTCGATCAATGCATCTACACTTGAACTTGGAGCACCTTGTTCTTCAAGAATTTCCTTCACTTCAGTTTTTGATGGTTTGTAGACATAAGTCCCGTTATCACTTTTGGCACCACATGCCACCAAGAGGACTGCTGCAAAAACAGCTACTACAGCCAAAAGAATACGTTTAAAGTTTTTCATAACTTCTCCTTTTTAGTTAGATTCACCCTATTATATCAACAATTCATAAACACGGCAATGAAAGTTTATAAATGTCATATTCTTGTAATATTTCTTGTATCAACAAAGAAATAGAATAAGGCGGAATTTAAATCCCGCCCTGATTGCTTATTTAACTTTTTTGAACTTAGCAATTTTCATGTAGTTATTAAACATGTCTGTGTCACCCATCAAAGAATTCTTCACATCCTTAATCGTTAACACATTTCCTGAAACTTGATAAGTAATTTCCGCTTTTCCATACTCATTTTCTGAGACAAGTGTTTTAGCTTTTTGGTCTACTTCCAACTCAATCACTTGATTAACATTTTGACCACCTGCATTCGTGTCTACTTTCATCTCACCTTTCTTATCATTGATTGTAATCGAAATAGTGAATGAGTAATTATCACCTATCAAAGATTGAAATTCACTTGGCATAATATCTTTGATTTCATCCTTAGTAGGCTCAAACACATATGTCCCATTATCGCTTTTAGCACCACAAGCTACCAAAAGGACGGCTGCAAAGACAGCTACAACAGCTAACAAAAGACGTTTAAAATTTTTCATCATCTTCTCCTTCATGATATGATTTATAGCCATTATAGCAACAAATCAGAAACATCTCAAGGGAATAAAGTAAATGTAAAATGATTGTAACATCATTAAAACTGCACTATTTAGTAGGGTTGAGAGAAAATAAAGAGAGCTACACATGTTAGCTTTATAAAAGCAATCTATTCACATTCTATCATCATTATTTTCAACGACAAAAAAACCGAGGCCTAAACCTCGGTTTTCATTTTGATTGGAAACTCGATTATTTAAGAGTAATTTGAGCGTGATACTCAAAAGACTAAGTGTAAAGCTTGTTTTTTATTACTTTATTTTTGTAGGGGTGTATATGGGGGTGTCGCTCCAACTCCTTCCTGTTTAAGAAGTTGAGTAATTTCATTTCCAAGAGTTGTATTGTTTGCGTTATAGTAATGACTATATGTATTTAATGTTGTAGCTTTATCAATTCTTCCAGAACGCTGAGATACTTCTAAAACATCCTTTTTCAGAACATTGATCATAAATGAATCATGTGAATGACGCAATCCTTTACCAGTTATTTCTGGAACTCCAGCCAACTTTGCATGACGCTTTAACATTCTTGTCAAAGTGCTTTTTACCATTGGTTCACCAAACTTGGATAAAATATAATCTTGATTAGAATTAGAAATCTGAATTGAGCGCCAACGTTCAAGCACTTTTATTGTTTCATCATCTAAGTCTATATATCTTATACCTGCTTCGGTTTTTGTCTGCTCTTTACGCTTATAGATACCACCTTTTAAAGCTTCTAAAGTTGAGTGAACAAAGATACGTTTATTCTCTTTATCAAAATCTGACCAAAGTAAAGCAAAACCTTCACTAACACGTACACCAGTCATATAGTATAACCAAGTTGTTGTAAAACGGTGAAGATCTTCATAATCAGTTAAATCAAAAGTTGAAATAACTTTCTTAAACTCTTCAAAAGTCCAGAATTTTGTATCTGGTCTTTTACCTTTTGGATTATCCAGACTCTTGCACGGGAATGTTTTGAGATATTCCATTCTTTCTGCATAACCTAGACATTGTTTAAATCGTATCCAAACACATTTTGCATAATTCGCAGAATACTTATTAATAAGTTCTAAACGAAACTTTTCACAATCACGAGGTTTAATGTCTCGTAATTTCATTTTTCCAAATCTCTCAATGAATGTATCAAATTGAGTGATTGCGGTTCTATATGTGCTATCCTGTACCGTTTGTTTGTAGTAAGGTAAAAAAACCTCCAACATATACCGTTCAAAATTTAGATTATAATCACTATAATCAAATTTGTCGTAAAATTCAACTCTTGCTCGACATAACTCATCATATGCCTCTTTTTCAGTCGAAAAAGATTTCCCCCATATATTTCGATATCTTTTAAATCTTTGACGTTTACCTGTAGCTGATGCTTTGAATTCTGTCTGACAGTAAATTCTTCCTTTACTATCTCTAAATACTCCTTTATATTTCTTTGACATTGCTTTCAATTCCTTTCGTTAAGTAAATTGAAAGCCGAGTAATTCTTCCACAATAAAACTAGGTGCAAGATCAAGTCTTTTGTTATCGAAAGGCGATTTACTTAATTTTACCATATTATTTGAAGAATTCAAAGATTCATCAAATTGATTTATAGCAATCTTTTTAGCTTGCTTAATTATTTCTTTTGAAGCTGTTTTAGAAAAACCAAGTTTCATAATATCTTTATGATTAACTGTCTTCATTCTTATCTCCTATATTGTAGAATTCTGTAATATAACTAATCTCATCTCCTGTGCTAATAATATGATTTGTTTTTTTTGAATAATTGGCATCTAAATCGATATCTAGTCCATTGATAGTCATTACTTCTCCTTTAGTAGCTGTTATTTCAATTGGTTTTTTTATTCCTCTAGAACACCTATAAATCCTGACACCTTTTGGATATAAATATAGTCGTGCACCCTTGACGTATTTTTTTGTATTCTGATTATCATCTATTTCCAAATTTGTTAAATATGCAACAACATAATTACCTACTTTATCACTATTTTTAAGCCTTTTAGTTTTAGTGAAACCTTTTTTCCAGCACTCTTCAATAATTTTATTTGGAATATAAAGAGAACTTCTTTTAGGTGCTTTTATAAGTAGATGACAATGCCAACTCCCACTAGCTTGTGGTTCAATCACATTGATATACTCTAAATCTGAATATTGTTTTCTTAAATCTCTTATAAATAATTTAAAGTCTCTATAAACAATTTCAATTTCATTAGTGTACTTAGCATAGGTCAACGTTATCCAAAGTTCATTTTTATCACCATTGAAGTTATGAGAAATAAGACGCCTTAACTTCCTCATTGTAATACGAGTTGACTTTATATTATCACTTCTTGTTTCTCCACTTGTATCCATATCAAATATTTCCCCAGTCTCCAAAACAACATATTTTTTATTCGGAAGTACTTTTATGGTCTGCTTATGTATTCCATTAGAAGTTGTTAATTCTAGGGTATTACCATATCTATAAGATTTTACGATAGCTCCTGCATGTACTTTTGAATTATTTACTTTCACTCCTAACTTTCCTTATTGTTCTATTGTTTGACGTTTATCAAGTTAAAAGCAATAGAAGCAAGCTTCTATTGCTAGGCACATTTCTCAAAGTAAAGAAAGAGGGACGCTCCACTTGCTCTAGCTCTCTGAGCTGAGCACCCCTATTCTTTACTTTCGAAAGTGCTCTAATAATATTTTTCCAATTCTTTTAAAAAGTCAAAATTTTTATCAAAAAATGGAGTTTCAAAATAAGTTGGTAAAGTCATTTTCCCATCAATCTGTACATGACCTCCTCCTTTTATTTCAATTGATTTATAGTCCTTAAACTTTGAACCAAAAACCATTCTGTATCCATCTTCTGATAGATTGCCAAGTGCAACACGACAACTTAATTGATCCCTAATAGCTCCATCAAGAATACTTGTATCTGGGCGTTGTAAAGATATCTCAGTTAATACACCAACCTGTCGCCCCATCATCACTATGTTATAAATGTAAGACATAGCTTCTTCAGCGATTTTTTTATCAGATACTTTTACAAAAGCTGTAACTTCATCAATAAAAACTACGATTGGTTTTAGCCCAAAATCCGAAAAATCTTTACCAAATGATTCTTGACTAGAAAAATATTTATCGTACCTACTCATCATTTTAGAATTTACCACTCTAAGTATTTTACAGATTTGATTAGAGCTAACAGCGACATTCTTTTCTGAAAAACCATTAACATATCTCAATAAACTTAAATCTGCATTTTTCGGATCACAGATATAAATATCAGCCCCCATCGATGCATATTGTAAAATTTTATAGTTCAAAAACATACTTTTTCCTGAACCTGTTGTACCAACTGTTAAACCATGCGGAGCTTTGCTGATATCGTATGATATTTTTTTTGTGAGTTGAATTACTTTTGAATTTCTACCTTTTTCTAAGTTTAAATCCGATACTTTTAATCGTTCATCTTTTATTAATTCAAAAATATAATCGGTGTATGTTAACTGCTTTTCATTAGATATCAATCTTCTCCCTAAGTATGCTTCCAACTTGCTTCCAAGATCATTAACTTTATGACTAAGTAGTCCACCTATATTGAATACACGAATGGTAAAAGTACTTGTGTCATTTTTATCATCAATCCATTCCATTTCCAAGCTTTCAATGTATTTTATTTCTTTAGTTTCAGTTATTTGTGTAATGTATAGTTGATTTAATTTAATAAATTTATATAACTTTTTCTGTTTTAAATACTTACTCCTATTAAATTGACCAAAAACAAATAAAGAAACTAGTAGTAATTCTAAAGAATATACAATCAAAAATTGATTTATACTCAATCTCAAATTGATCGATGGCAGTAAATATAAATCGATAAAAAGAACTACTACTATAAAGAATAAAAATATAATCCGACTTCCCCAAAACGGATATACCCAATTTATACTAACTCTTTTCATGTTGCTTATTTCCTTGTGAATCTAAAATTACATCTGCAGTAATTGACAATTGATTTTGATATTCGCCATAAACCGTGGCTTTACTAATATTTACAACCTTACATACTGTTTGTAATGGTTTAAAAGAAGAATAATCATCAATCCCTTTATTCAAAACAGTAATGACCACTTGTTCACCAAGGTTTTTTTGATCGTTTTGATAGTTTGTATTATCTTCAACAATAAGTAACGTTACTTTTAAACGTTTATCTTGTGTGAGTCTACAATTTAAATAAACCAACTCTTTTTTTTCGAAGAATGATTCATCGAATTTTATAAAACTTCTTAAATTTTTTAGTGTCATAATTATTTACCTCTTTATATTTTGAAATAAAGAATCAGCAACTTCTTTATTCATTTGAAAATAGATTTGCAACTCTATTATCAGATGCCATCAAATCATTGCTGTGATCTGATAAAATAATTATATAACTAGAAAATACATAGTTAGTATAAAATTTGGTATACTTTTAAATTAAGAATTTTAGACGAAATGTTAGACTATTAAAATTAATAATTAGTTATATAAGTTATTAAATTAGAACATAAAAAAAGAAATATATATAAAAATATATCTCTTTTTTAAGTATATAAAGTGTTATAAAAAATCTTCTAATTCCTGATACATGATTAGCTCTAAAAGATAATTCTGATAGTTAGTGAGTGTTTTAATTTCATTTAAAAATAGATCATTTAATTCCAATTGTACAAATTTTGATGCTTTACTATTTATTTTTAAAATTCCAGGTACTTTTCCACCGAATTTAATTGAATTATTTTTTACATGATCCAAAAACTCATTTCTATTTAAAATTTTATATACAGGAACTAATTCTTTCATACCTACTTTATTATCTTTATTATCTTTATTATCTTTATTAGGATGAATGCGTTTCAATATAGTTCTATATTTTTCATCTATTTTAAGCTTTACAGTAATTGGGGAAACATGTGTTTTTAATCTTAAATAATTGAATGGTATTGAATCATCATTTAATGTTGGTAAATCATACTCTATAAATTCTTTTGCTAAAGTATTAACCATATAACCAATTTTGAAAATAGTATCTTTTTTTAATAATTCAATAATCTCTGGAAAGAAAAAATTACCAAGTTCAAATTCAAGCCATCTATGAAATTGTCTATTTATTTCAACAAATTTAAATGATTGTCCTTCATCATTAAAGATAACTTCAATCACATAATGTTTAAAGGAACTTACTAATCTCCTTTTAATAGTAATCCAAGGTGTAAAAAATAATAAACTACATTTTTTATTAAAATTAAAGTTATACCATGTTGAAAATTCGGCAAAAATACATAAATAATCTATAAAAGATCTATTAAATTCACATAAGTTACCACTAACTTTCCTATTAAGTAAGATTTCTTGAAAGTAATTATAAAAAGTAGATTCAAGAAGATCGGCTATTTCATTGTCTGTCCCAAATATTAATCGATCTTTTTTTATTTTAAATATTCGGGAGTAGTCTTCCAATAAGCTATCTGGAATAAAATTTCCACTTTTTATATTCTTCCCTGATTCTATTCTTTTAATTGTAGATTTTTGTCCGTACGAAATTGTTTCTATTTGTCTTGATCCTCTTAACTCACGAAATCTTACTGAAACCTTTTTTATTAATTCATCTTCAAAAAAACTCATTTCAACTCCAATATTTATAAAGTAAATTCAGAAACAATTTTTTTCTCCTCTTCAGTTAAACCAAATAAATCCATGACTAGATTATCAATATCAAGATTAAGCTTTCTAACCAACTCAGAATCTGGTGTTTCTTTCTTCATTTCATCCATCAATTGCTCTACCAGTATCGCTGTTGAATCTTGTTGTTCTTTTGTCGAATTTGGTATTGGGAATTTCTTAATTTGAGTTAATCGCATTTGAGGGAAAGTATTTCTTTGCAAAAAATCAAATTTATTAATAGCATAGTAAGAAAGTACCTTAGAATTTAAAACTCCAATTAAAAATTTTGGGTTTACGGTAATTTCATTTATTACTTCAATACTTTGTTCATGTACAAAATTCTCTTCTACTAATGTAGCTCTGAAAATATAGTTTGATTTTACTGGAATTCTTGCAATTAATATCCTAACTCCTTCAAAAATAGCTGAATTTCTGGGCGCTGCTAAATGTTTTCCATATGATAAAAACTGCCCTGACCAGTTTATTTTATATCTTTGTAAATCAGAACCTGTTAAAAATTTTCTATAGCTATTATCAATTTTTATGTTTGAAAAGAAAGGTCTAGAATTTTTAAATATTTGAAACTCTTCTTTATTATCAGGTTGCTTCGGTGTTCCTTTTCCTCTCTCAAAAATCTTCAAACCATCTTTTATATGACCATAATTATCCTCAAGTACTTTAGAATTACTTTCAATTTTTAATAATATATTTGTTGAATATTTATCAATTGTTGATATAGTAATAACATCTTGCTTTAAAAGTAATTCTGATTCTGTTTCTGTTATAATATTTACTTCACCCTTTGTGATTTCTCCAAGCACTACTTTTTTTGGTCTTTTATTGAACATGTCAACAATACAAACATCAATAGCTGCTTCATCAAAAATTTTATCTTTAGAATTAATAAAAGTTATCTCATCAAACGTTTTTAAAATATGATGACGTAATGGTTTATATTGATTAATAGTTAAAAATGAGTTAGGAATAATATAAGATACACCACCACCATTTTTTATTAATGAAAAAGCAAGTTCTAAAAACAGTCCAAATGTATTTGCTTGGTAATTATTTAAAGGATAGGTTTTTAAATAGTATAGTTTCATTTCTTCAGTAAATGACTGATCACTAGCAAAAATATAGGGAGGGTTCCCAATAACTAAGTCGAATCCAATAAATTCACCATTTTCTCCCAAAATTTCAGGGAATTCCATTCTCCACTCCATGCCACCTGCATAAAGGGGGTTTTTCAAACGTTCATCAAATTCTTTTTTAGCTTTTTCAAGTTGCTTGCTTAATAACAAATATTCCTCATTATTATTCTCTTCTTCAAAAAGACTAATTGCACCTGCTTTATTTTTTTCAGAGATCAGTTTATGTAGTTTTTTTAATTCTGGACTTGAAGCTAAGTCATCAAAAGAATATTTTAGTCTTTCAATTTTATCCCAAATATTTGCCTTTGTTGCCTTATTATTTGTATCTTTATACTCACGAACTAAATCCAGATATTCTTTGAAATCGTTTCTACGTAAATCAAACTCATAATTAAAATCAAATTTATGAAGTAGACTATCCCCAACCTTAATATTAATATCAATATTTGGTAAAGTTGTTAAAACTAGTTGATTAGTCTCATCATCCTTATAGTAGTACGAAGATTTTAATAGTTCAATCCATAAACGCAAACGACAAATATTTACTGAGCTAGGGTTTATATCCACACCAAATAGAGTATTTTCTAAAATTTGTCTTTTTTGACTAAATAAAGATTTTTGAATTCTTTCTGATAAATCATTTCCTACCTGATACACAAAATTATTACCAGACATATCTTGAATAATTAACTCGTCATTAATAACATAACATTGAATTATATTACCGATATACTTTCCTTCATAATCAAAAAGAACATTTAAATCAGTTTTTAAAGCAATAATTTCATTTAAAACGGATACTAAAAAATGCCCTGAACCTACCGCAGGATCACATATTTTAATCTGGTCAATTATATCACTAACCTTTTTAGCGATTTCCATGGACCGAATTTGAAATTTCACATCCTCTATACTTATACAGTCCCATGACATAGCATCATTTATTTTATCAACAACTGCCATTCGAACAGCTTTTCGAGACATATACATAGTTATGTTACCTGGTGTATAGAAAGACCCTTCTCGATATCCATTAATTTTTTCAAAAATTAAACCAAGTACAGAAGCATTAATTAAATCATTTTTTGATTTTTCATGGTGAGAAATACTTGTTGAGAAATCGTAGGAATCTAAAAATTCAAATAGATATTGAATGAAATTAATCTTCCCATTTTTTCTTTTTTTGTTAGACCCTTTAAGCGATGTTTTTGAATAAATCTCAATATCACCTTCTGGCAAACGATCGATTCCTATTCCTTCACGGGAAACTTCTAATTCATTTTCTTCAAATAGTGATGAATTTAAATATGGTACATAGCCGAATTTTTTCTGAACTCGCTCATTTCTATCTGTCACTTTTTTAGCAAGAACAGCAAAGAACAATGTATAAATTTCTTCGAAACTCGGTAATTTATCATACGTTAAGAAACGATATGATTCATCTTTATTAAATAGAACTAACTGAGATTCTAAAAGTTTTAAAAATAGAATTCTATTCATCCAAATGACAGTCAGTTGAATAGCAATATCTTCTTGTCTATCTTTTGGTACATCTTTCACTTCTAGCTTCTCAATAATATTCTCAACGAAAGAATATTGTTGGCGTTTGGATGGTTTTAAACGAGAAATAATTTTTGAAGTCCCTACTTTAGATTCTTCAAGACCCATCAAGTATAAAAGTTCATCATAGAAATTCTTATTTAACTTATTTGAATCTGTAAATATCTCCTTATTTAAAAGATTTTCTGCAGTAAAGAAACGGTATAGTTGAGTCAAATTATTTTTCTTTATTTCAATTGACTTACTATTTTTTACAAGTGCATCTCGTAAATCAAAATGGGCTATTTCAATCCCTTTATCAATCGCTAAATCTATTGCTGGAGATATAACTTCATTATAAAGAAAATCAGTCGTATTGCTAGATAGTTGATTATTTTTGAATTTAGTTACAAGATCGACTAACTTCTTATTTTTTGTAAAATGTTTTTCGATTTCTTTTGCTTCAATTACAAACCATGATAGACCGTTTGTAACAATACATTTTTTTATCTCTAGATTATGTTCAAATAATCGCTCTCTTAAGTAATAAGCTACAATTTCCTGAAAAGCCTTAGAATTAATTTTATCCTTAGCCATCATCTCTGTTTTATTTGTTAAACTTTTGTGTTCAAAAATAACGCCTAAAGTAGAATTTGAATCTTTCCCGTTATAAATAGCTAAATCTATTCTATTTGATGTATTAATAAAATTATGTGGTAAAAGCTCTTCAAGAAAAGATTTTAATAAATTTTTTTGATATTCCTCGGATTCTCTTTGATTATCATATAGATGAGTAAGATAAGTAACTAACTTCTTCCCAAAGGTTTCCTTATCTCCATCTAATGGCATAATAGCCTGAACAGATCGGTTCATAGAACCTTTTAAACTTAACTCATTGATCGCCATAATAACTCCTATAAAAAACGATCTATCTAATAACAAAGGTATGATTAATTAAATAGATTAGATTAGAATACAATATAATTATACATCAAATTTAAGCAAAAAAAATACCCCCACAAAAATTATGGGAGAATTTTATGAGATGAGTTCAAATGAGAAGTCCATTATCAAGTTTTAACTATCAAATTATAAGATTAATCAACATTGAGATATAAATTAGAAGACGATTATTCCATCTCTTCCGAGAGAAATAGAAGGATCCTCTTGTAACTGATCATCATAAGGAGAATTTATTTCAGTCGATAACCTAAAAATATTATCGAATAAGCTAGTTTCATTATCTTTCTCTAGCTCACTGATATTTATAAAATTCTTTCCAGACTGATCAATATTATAGTAGTTCTTTAACCTATTAAAAATTAAAGTATTCAATCCAATATTATAACCTTCAAATTCAACAACAATATAATCATTATTATCATTTAAAGTTATAGTTCTAGCAGAATTAGAATTAAATAATAAAAGAAACATAATGTTTCTATAGTACATCAAAGTCTCTGAATCAGCATCAAATTCATAAATTATGCTACCAGTCTCATTCGGATCAATATCACAAAAGTTTAATTCTCTACCTTTAAAATAAGCCCCAATTACATGTCTTTCAAAGTGTGTAATTGGTTGAGAAGAACCTCTGAAATTTATAGAGCTAATGGCATTTACTTGATCTTTGGCTTTAGTTACGGTTACGGGATCTAACCTTGACTTAGAAGTACCTTTAGCTTCAATTAAAATGGGAGACCCTAAATTAAAATTCTTCAAACCAAAAAAATCAGGAGTTTTTCTATTGTAAGCATTATAACGATTTATATTATTAATAATTGGATCTTTTAAATGGTATAAATGAGAAACTCTATGAACTTTTTCGGCTAGTGCATAAGCTGACAAACTACCAATAAAATATGAAATTGCGGTTTTTATTGACGACTCTGCATTATAGTAATCATCTGAGATTTTTAAAATATTATTGTCTTCTACTATAGCCATTTTGACTAAGCTAAAATAGAATTTCCAACCATTAAAACTAAGACTTTTATTGGAATAAGACCCTAAATTTATAAGATATCTGATAAAGTCTTTATCTGTAAAACTAATGGGCTGATTTCTAATGGGGTTATCTGCTTTAAAATCATTAACAGTGTTATAAAAAAATACATTGACCATACTTTAATTCCCTTAATAGAAAATACAAACACCCCCACAATTTTTTGTGGGGGTGTTTGTGGGGAAGTTTCAAAAGAAACGACACCTAATATATCGCCTATACGAATAACGAAAGGCTTTTAAACTCGGCTTTCCCCCTTAAACAATCAATGAACGATTATTTAAGAGTAACTGAAGCTCCAGCTTCTTCCAATTTAGCTTTGATTTCTTCAGCTTCAGCTGTAGCAACACCTTCTTTGATAACGCCAGGTGCACCATCAACAAGTTCTTTAGCTTCTTTAAGACCAAGACCAGTGATTTCACGTACAACTTTGATAACGCCGACTTTCTTGTCGCCTGCAGATGTCAATTCGATATCGAATGAATCTTTAGCAGCACCAGCGTCAGCAGCACCAGCTGCAGCAACAGCTACAGGAGCAGCCGCAGTTACACCAAATTCTTCTTCGATAGCTTTTACAAGGTCGTTCAATTCAAGGATTGAAGCTTCTTTAATTTCAGCAATAATGTTTTCAATGTTCAATGCCATTGTTATTTCCTCCAAATAAGTTTTTATATTTTATGTTTTTGTTTTTTGTAGCTAGGCTACGCTGCGTAGCTTAAGATTAAGCTGCGTCTTCTTTGTTGTCTGCAACCGCTTTGACTGCAAGAGCAACGTTGCGCACTGGCGCTTGAAGTACAGAAAGGAGCATAGAAAGAAGTCCTTCGCGGTTTGGAAGAGTTGCAAGAGCAAGGATCTCTTCTTTAGATGCGACAGCGCCTTCGATTGCACCACCTTTGATTTCAAGTGCGTCAGCAGTTTTAGAAAAATCGTTCAAGATTTTCGCTGGTGCAATAACATCTTCGTTAGAAAATGCTACAGCAGATGGTCCAACAAACACAGATGCAAGATCTTCAAGTCCAGCTTTTTCAGCTGCACGACGCAAGATTGAGTTTTTAATAACTTTAAACTCAACTTCGCTTTCGCGAAGGTTGCGACGGAGAACTGTATCTTGCTCAACTGTCAAACCGCGAGAATCTACAACGACGATTGATGCAGCAGCTTTCATCTTTTCGGCTACTACGTCAACTAGTTCCGCTTTTTTAGCAATAATTGCTTCACTCATTAGTGTGTTCACCTCCGTAATTATTTTGCTTGGGGAATTTTTCCAAAAGAAAAACGCGCCCAAACCTAGACACGAAAGTACAATACGCTTCTTTTAATTGATACGTTTTGTCCTCGGTAGGATTTTTATGAGTCGAGCTCCCCTACTGTCTTAGGCAGTTTTTTCAAACCGTAAATTAGTTTATCACATATAAAAAAAGAATGCAAGTACTTTTGCAAACTTTTTTTATATTTTTTAGTCGTTGTAAAGACTCTTAATATTATTCAACCAAGCATAGGCTAGTCCCATTAGGACTCCTCCTCCTACCCAGTTGGCAAAGAAGGTAACACCATAGTGACGTAAAATATTTAAAAACTCAAAATGTGGCAATTGGCTAGATACTGAATTAAAGCTTAATAATGAGAAAGAAGCAAAATTAGCCGCCAAGTGTTCATTGGTCATAAAGACAAACATATAAATAGCAGATAGGGCTAAGAGCACCTTCGCTGTTTCATCTTTAAAATATAGATAAGAAAGAATAGCAATATTTACAAAAACATTGGCAATGACACCTTCAAAGAAGACCACTTGATTGCTCCGTTGGAGTTTATTTTCTGCAACAGTAGCTAGGAATCCTTTTGGATCGATATGAGCAAAGGCTGTGGTTTGATTGAACAGAAAAGCTACGATTAAAGCACCAATTAAATTAAAGAAGGTACAATAAAGAAGAATCTCCAAAGCTTTCTTCCAATGAATTTTCTTTAGATAGGTTCCTGCCGTCAAATACATCATATTTGAGGTGGTTAATTCCGCATTTAAGAATAAGAGGTAAACCAACCCCCAGGCAAAGATGAATGGAAATAGGAAACGACCCGTTCCAGGTACAAAGCTATTTAATAAGTCAGCAGCAACTGCTCCGACCGCCGTACTTAAAGTAAGAAATCCTCCAGCAAAAATAGAGCGAACTGCATAGCGAGTTTTAGATTTCTGATAAAGATCCTCTTTCTTATTACACGCCGCTCCAACTTTTTGAATAAAATTAGATTCAGACATACTATTCTCCTTATATAATGTTTGTGAATAAAATCATTATATCATAGACAAAATAGTTTGAAAAGGTTTTCAGGAAAAATTCTTAAATTCAAAATATATACGTTTTAAATCATATTCCAGGAAATAATAAAAAACAGGCATCTGCCTGTTTTAGTTTTAATAATTCAAACGGTTCGCCCAAGCGATATCCAAATTCAAGATTTCTTGTGAAGTGAACTGTTGACGATATGGATTGTATACCGAACCTGTAATACCACCTTGAACATTTGGTGAATCATATTGAGTCAAATTATAGGTTTCAATGATATGATTGAGCTTTGCGTAGTAGCTAGTATCTGTCGCATAAACCCCTGTCAACGCTGCTGTTGCATCTTGATAACTAGAGGTGTTGCTCTTCCAAGCACCTGCAAAATGTCCTTGTTTCAAAACAGCTACATAGTCTTGCAATGATTCATAGTAAGATGGGTAAGAACGAAAAGCGTCATTAATCGTATAGGCATTTCCAGCACCGTCATCTTCCCAAGTTTGCATCACTGCGGATTGACCAGCATAACTTCCTTTAATACCGAAAAGGTTGTAATGTGGATAAGAAGCCAAACCAGACTGTCCTGATCCACTTTCCAAGATCGCTTGTGCAATCATAACGGAAGCATAAAGATCATTCTCTTGACCAAGCTGACGAGCTGACTCACCAATTTGTGAGATGAAAGCTTCAGTTGGGTCTGAGTATGCTTGGTAAGTTCCATCATTAGCACCAACTGATGTTACGTGCTCGCTCATAGCAGCAGCAAATGTCCCCACTGCTAATACAGAAACGAACAAACCAAACAATTTCGTTTTATTCCGTATTTTCTTCTTCATAATACAATTTATCTCCAATTGTTTTTTTATCATCTTTTATCTTTATAGAGATTATACCATATAAATAGAAGAAAACAAAGCCACTTATATTACACTTCTATTACAATTGCGAGATAAATCCAAAACAAAAATGACATTTTCATGTCATTTCAATTTATTTCGTAAAACGCATTTTCCAAAATAGCATCCCATGACTTCTCTAGTCCTTCCTTGGTTACCGAAGAAAAGACAATAAAAGTATCTGCTGGATCAAAATCCAGTTTTTTCTTAATAATAGATTCATGTTTGTTCCATTTTCCACGTGGAATCTTATCTGCCTTGGTCGCTACTAAGATCACAGGGATCTCATAATATTTTAAGAATTCATACATCTGAACATCATCTGCAGAAGGTTCATGACGAAAATCGACTAGACTAACGACTGCTTTTAAGTTCTCACGACTGGTGAGGTATTCTTCAATCATCCGTCCCCACTTCTCGCGCTCTTTTTTAGAGACACGTGCATAGCCATAACCAGGTACGTCTACCAAACGGAGTTTATCATCTATATTGAAGAAATTTAGCAATTGGGTTTTTCCTGGTTTACCAGATGTTCTGGCTAGGTTCTTTCGATTTAAGAGAGTATTAATAAAAGAAGACTTGCCGACATTTGATCGACCGGCAAGTGCAACTTCTGGAATCTCATCTTGAGGATAATGACTCTTATTTGCAGCGCTTAAGAGGATATCCGCATTATGTGTGTTAATTTCCATATTTTATCTTTCTAGGCTGTTTCAAGAATTGGTTTTTCAGTTCCATCTACAGCTTCTTTTGTGATTCGAATAAGTTTGACATCTTCTTTACTTGGAATTTCAAACATGACATCCATCATGGTTTCTTCGATAATCGAGCGAAGTCCACGAGCTCCAGTTTTTCTTTCGATAGCTTTATTCGCAATCTCTTGAAGGGCTTCATCGTCAAATTCCAATTCAACATTGTCATAAGAGAGCAAGGTTTGGTATTGTTTTACCAAGGCATTGCGTGGCTCTTTTAGAATACGGACAAGGTCGTCAACTGTCAATTGCTCAAGAGCCGCAAAGACTGGAAGGCGTCCAATCAATTCTGGGATAATTCCAAATTTTTGAATATCTTCTGCAATGATTTCTTGCATGTAAGAGCTGGATTCATCGATGGCTTTATTGTTCTTACCGAAACCGATGACTTTTTCACCGAGACGTTGCTTAACAATTTCTTCGATTCCATCAAAGGCTCCTCCTACGATGAAGAGAATATTCTTGGTATCTACTTGGATCATCTCTTGTTGAGGGTGTTTGCGTCCCCCTTGTGGTGGTACACTAGCGACAGTTCCTTCGATAATCTTCAAGAGGGCTTGTTGCACCCCTTCACCAGAAACGTCACGCGTGATAGAGACATTTTCACTCTTCTTAGCGATCTTATCGATTTCATCGACGTAGATGATGCCTCGTTCTGCACGCTCGATGTTGAAATCAGCTGCTTGAAGAAGTTTCAAGAGAATATTTTCAACGTCTTCTCCCACATAACCGGCTTCTGTCAAGGCTGTTGCATCTGCAATGGCAAATGGGACATTCAGACTACGTGCTAAGGTTTGGGCCAAGAAAGTCTTACCTGAACCAGTAGGGCCAATCATGAGGATGTTTGATTTTTGCAATTCAACATCTGTCTCGTCTTCGCGCGTATCGTGGAAGTTGATGCGTTTGTAGTGGTTATATACCGCTACAGCAAGGGCACGTTTGGCACGATCTTGACCAATCACATAGTGGTTCAAGATATTGAGCAATTCGATTGGTTTTGGAACTTCGCTAAGGTCTGCAAGGACTTCTTCTGCTAGCTCCTCACGGATAATTTCTTGTGCTAACTCTACACATTCATTACAGATAAACGCATTGTTCCCTGCAATGATTTTTTGGACTTCATCTTGACTCTTTCCGCAAAATGAACAATAAACCATCATATCATTATTTTGATTCGTTGGCATGTATTTCCTCTTTCTGTCATTTTCTGTTTCTGTTTAGTTTAAAATAAGGTTATGTAAAAGGCGTGAATGGAATTCACAAGATTGGTAAAAGCATTTAGTAAGAATAAAATAGCGAGGCCAAACCGTTTTTTACGAAAGGTTTGTAAGGCGCAAATCAAACAGATGACACATAGGACAGCTGTAAAAAAACCAAAGACACTTCGCTCCATTAGTCTAAATCCTTTCTCTTATAATAGTTAACCGTAAAATCATATGGGTTCTTCTCATCTTTTGGATGATGGACTTGATGGACTCTTTCATAGTGGCTCTCTTCAAATTTTGGTGCCAATGTATCTCCATCAATCGTTGCATGAATCATGGTCTGGATTAACTCTTCCAACTGGTCAGCGAAGAGCCTTAAAATCTTACTGCCTCCAATAATGTAAAGATTCTTCTCTTGGTTCTGATACCACTCTAAGACTTCTTCTTTGCTGTGCATGACGAGTACAGCATCATTTTCAGGATCGTAGGCTTGATCTTGCGTTAAGATAATGCTAGTCCGACCTGGTAGAACCCGTTTTTTCATACCATCAAAGGTCACTCTTCCCATGAGAATCGCTTGCCCCATGGTTGTTTCTTTGAAATGCTGAAGCTCAGCTGGCAGATACCAAGGCATCACTTGGTCCTTTCCAATAATGCCATTTTCAGTTTGAGCCCAGATACCAATTATCTTTTTCATTCTCTCATCCTTTACACTGATACTTCTATTTTATCAAATTTTCTTATAAAAGACTGATTTCAACTATCTAGTTTAGAGGATATTTTTTCAAATACAAACAGAAAAAACCGCGAGATTTTCGCGGTTTTTCTTAGCCACAAGTTAGCTTAGTCTTCTTTTTTGCGTTTTGCAAATCCGAATAATGAGAGACCTGCTAAAGCGCTAAAGATTGCAAGACCAGCAGTAGAAGATTCTTTTGTTCCTGTGTTTGGAAGTTGTGCAGTAGGATTTTGTGGATCGATATACTTCACTTCTTCTTTCGTTTCTGGAACGACAGGAATCATTGGTTCTTCTGGTTTTGGTTGTGGAGTAGGCTGTGGCTGTGGCTCTGGTGTCGGAGTTGGATCCGGCATTGGAGTTGGTGTCACAGTCTTCTTGTAGATATGTTGAGTGTTTCCATCTTTATCTACAACAGTCTTCACGAAGTCATAACCTGGGATATCCTTCTTCGGTTGTTCCCCATCTTCTGTTGGGTTACCTGGGATTGGGTCCCCATTTTCGTCTACATATGAAGTCGTAACTTTTTCATAGACGTGTTCTGTATCACCATTAGGCAATTTCTTCGTTTCAACAAAGCGGTAACCTGGAATTTCAACTTTTGGTTCTTCTCCATCAACTGTAGGGTATCCTGGGATTTCCTTACCTTCTTTATCAACAAATTTAGTGATTGGAAGGACAGTCGGTGTGTAAGTTGCAGAAGCTTTTGTTCCATTCACATCTTCACGAACCACTGTCACTGCTGGTGCAGTTCCTGTAAATTCAGGTTCTGGTTTGAAGGTTACTGTTCCGTCTGGTGCTACTGTGTAAGTACCAACTCCTGGAATAGTCTTAGTTGTTGAACCATCGTCAAATGTAGCTGGAACATCATCATTCATTGGAACACGGCTATCGCCTTCCTTGAATGTTGGTTTACCAGATTGTTCTTTACCTTTTGGTCCAATAGTTGTAGCTGGTTCTGCTGTTGGTGTTACCGGAGTTACAGTTGGTGTGTACTTAGCTGTAACTGGTGTACCGTTCTTGTCAACACGTTTAACAGTCACGCCTGTTCCTGTTCCTGTGAATGATTTTTCTGGTACGAAGGTAACTGTTCCATCTGGAGCTACTGTGTATGTTCCTTCACCTGGAATAGTCTTAGTTGTTGAACCATCTTCAAAGGTTGCTGGCACATCATCATCCATCGGTACATCTGGGTTACCTGGTGTGAATGTTGGTTTGCCTGTTTGTGTCTTACCTTGGATGTCTGTAGATGTTGCTGGCTCAGCAGTTGGTGTTACTGGTGTTACAGTTGGTGTGTACTTAGCTGTAACTGGTGTACCGTTCTTATCAACACGTTTCACGGTTACGCCTGTACCTGTTCCTGTGAATGATTTTTCTGGTACAAAGGTTACGGTTCCGTCTGGAGCAACTGTGTAAGTTCCTTCACCTGGAATGGTCTTCGTAGTTGAACCATCTTCAAAGGTTGCTGGCACATCATCATCCATTGGGATTGCAGGGTTACCAGGAGTGAAGGTCGGTGTACCTGTTTGTGTTTTACCTTGAATATCTGTAGATGTTGCAGGTTCAGCAGTTGGCACGACTGGAGTAATCTTAGGTGTGTAGGTTGTTTCTACAGCTGTTCCGTTAGCATCTTTAGCTTGAACCTTAACTGGAACGACTTCACCTGAGTAAGATTTATCTGTTGGTGTGAAGGTTACAACACCTGTTTCTTTATCAACGGTGAAGGTACCGATCACATCACCTGCTGGTGATTTCGCATCTACTGATGCTGCTGGTTGACCATTTTCATCAAGAAGAGTAATGGTATCCTTGTCGATTGGTGCAACTGGGTCACCTTCAGTGAAGGTCACAGTTCCAGTTTGAACCACACCTTGAGGGGCTTCTGATTCAGCTGGAGTCGCTGTTGGAGTTACTGGTGTCACAGTTGGTGTGTACTTAGCTGTAACTGGAGTACCGTTCTTATCGACACGTTTCACCGTTACGCCTGTACCTTCTCCTGTGAATGATTTCTCAGGAACAAATGTTACAGTTCCGTCTGGAGCTACTGTGTAAGTTCCTTCACCAGGAACGGTCTTCGTAGTTGAGCCATCTTCAAATGTTGCAGGTGTATCATCATCCATTGGAACATTTGGATTACCTGGTGTGAAGGTTGGTGTACCTGTTTGAGTTTGACCTTGTTTGTCAGTAGATGTTGTATCTTCTGCAGTTGGTGTTACTGGTGTTACGGTTGGTGTATAAGTTGCAGAAGCTTTTGTTCCGTTCTTATCTTCACGAACCACTGTTACAGCTGGTGCAGTTCCGACGAATGATTTTTCTGGTACAAATGTAACAGTACCGTCTGCTGCTACTGTGTAAGTACCAACACCGTCTACAGTCTTAGTCGTTGAGCCATCGTCAAATGTTGCTGGAACATCATCGTTCATTGGCACACGGCTGTCGCCTTCAGTGAATTCAGGTTTACCAGTTTGAGTCGCACCTTGGATATCTGTTGATTCAGCTGGTGTTGCAGTTGGTGTTACTGGTGTCACAGTTGGTGTGTACTTCGCTGTGATTTCAGTACCGTTCTTATCCACGCGTTTTACTGTTACGCCTGAAGCAGTTCCTGTGAATGATTTTTCTGGTACGAAGGTTACAGTTCCATCTGGAGAAACTGTGTAAGTTCCTTCGCCATCTACTGTTTTAGTGGTTGAACCATCTTCGAAGGTAGCTGGAGTATCTTCATCAATTGGAACATTTGGATTACCTTCTGTGAAGGTTGGTTTACCAGATTGTGTTTGACCTTGGATATCTGTCGATGTAGCATCTTCAGAAGTTGGAACAACCGGAGTAATCTTCGGTGTATAAGTTGTTTCAACTGTAGTTCCATTTGTATCAGCTGCTTGAACCTTAACTGGGACAACATCACCTGAGTATGATTTATCCGTTGGTGTGAAGGTCACAACACCTGTGTCTTTATCAACTGTGAAAGTACCAATTTCTTTACCTTCTGGTGACTTAGCAACTACAGAAGCTGCTGGTTGACCATTTTCATCAAGAAGAGTAATCGAATCCTTGTTAATTGGAGCTACTTCATCACCTTCAGTAAAGGTTACAGTTCCAGTTTGAACCAAACCTTGAGGTCCAGTAGATTCAGCTGGTGTTGCTGTTGGAGTTACTGGAGTTACGGTTGGTGTGTAAGTTGCAGAAGCTTTGGTTCCGTTCTTATCTTCACGAACAACCGTTACGGCTGGTGCTTTACCTGTGAATGATTTCTCAGGAACAAAGGTTACAGTACCGTCTGCTGCTACTGTGTAAGTACCAACGCCATCAACTGTCTTAGTCGTTGAGCCATCATCGAAGGTTGCTGGAACGTCATCGTTCATTGGCACACGGCTGTTGCCTTCAGTAAATTCAGGCTTACCTGTTTGAGTTTGACCTTGCTTACCAGTTGTTTCAGCTGGTTGAGCTGTCGGTGTTACTGGAGTTACAGTTGGTGTGTAAGTCGCGGAAGCTTTTGTTCCGTTCATGTCTTCACGAACAACTGTTACCGCTGGAGCAGTTCCAGTAAATGATTTCTCAGGTACAAAGGTTACCGTTCCGTCTGCTGCTACTGTGTATGTACCAACTCCGTCAACTTTCTTAGTTGTTGAACCATCATCAAATGTTGCTGGAACATCATCGTTCATTGGCACACGGCTGTCGCCTTCAGTAAATACAGGCTTACCAGTTTGTGTAGCACCTTGGATATCAGTTGTTTCAGCTGGTGTCGCTGTCGGTGTGACAGGAGTTACAGTTGGTGTGTAGGTTGCAGAAGCTTTGGTTCCGTTCTTATCTTCACGAACAACGGTTACGGCTGGTGCTTTACCTGTGAATGATTTCTCAGGGACAAAGGTTACAGTTCCGTCTGCTGCTACTGTGTAAGTACCAACGCCGTCGACAGTCTTGGTAGTTGAGCCATCATCAAATGTTGCTGGAACATCTTCATTGATTTCTACTGTTTTCTCAACGCCATCAACCGTTACAGTTCCACCCTTGAATTCAGGCTTACCTTTTTGAGTAGCACCTTGGATATCTGTAGTTTCAGCTGGTGTTGCTTCAGGTGTTACTGGCAATACTGTTGGTGTGTAAGTTGCAGAAGCTTTGGTCCCGTTCTTATCTTCACGAACAACCGTCACTGCTGGAGCAGTTCCGACGAATGATTTTTCTGGTACAAATGTAACAGTACCGTCTGCTGCTACTGTGTAAGTACCAACGCCACCTACTGTCTTGGTAGTTGAACCATCGTCGAAAGTAGCTGGAACAGCTTCATTAATCGCTACTGTTTTCTCAACGCCATCAACCGTTACAGTTCCACCCTTGAATTCAGGTTTACCTGTTTGAGTAGCACCTTGGATATCTGTTGTTTCAGCTGGTGTTGCTGTTGGGGTTACTGGAACGATTTCTGGTGTGTAAGTTGTATCCACCTTGATTCCGTTTGAGCTTTCAGCTTGAACCTTGGCTGGTGTGACTGCACCAGTGTATGATTTATCAGTCGGTGTGAAAGTTACTTGACCAGTGGCTGAATCAATTGAGTAAGTACCAATTTCAGTTGTACCATCAGCGGCATAAGCTGGTGTCGATGAAACTTCGTTACCATCTTTATCTAGCAATGTGTAGCTATTGTCTTTAATGGTAATAGCTTTATCTTCACCATTTACTTGAACAGTTGTTCCTGCAAAGGTTGGTGTACCGGTTTGAGTTGCACCTTGGATATCTTTTGAAGTTGCAGGGTTTGCAGTTGGAACTGCTGGCACAACAGTTGGTGTATAGGTCGCATCTGAAGTAATGGTTGCAGTCTTACCATTAGCATTTGTAATAGTAGCAGTTGCCTGAACAGTTACTCCTTTTGCAGTACCAACAAAGTCTTTTTCTGGCGTAAATGTTACTGCTCCAGTTGTTGGGTCGATAGTATAGCTACCTTCACCTGCTACTGTCACTGTTGTTTCATCAGTTGGTTGACCAGTTGCTGGATCCACCAATTTCTTGCTTGTGATTTCAGCAGTCTTGTCGCTACTCAAATCAAAGGTTGGTGTTTGGGTTTGAGGAACGTTTTGAACATCCGTAGAAACTTTGTCTGTTGGAGTGATGGTAATTGGAGTTACAGTTGGAGTGTACTTAGCTGTAGCTGTCTTAATGTACTCCTCTTGAACCTTACCATTTTTATTGCGTCCAACTGGCGCTGACAATGTAACATCCACACCTTTGGCTGTACCAGTAAAGCTTGGTTCTGGAGTGAAGGTTACTTCACCTGTTGTAGGATTAATTGTGTATGTTCCTTCGCCTTCAACTGTTACAGATGACGCATCCGTAGTAAGACCTGTAGCTGGGTCTACCAACTTAGCAGGATATTCTGCGCTTGGAGTGATTGCAATCTTGTCCCCATTTGAGTTAGTCGCAGTTGTGTTAAAGGTCGGAGTTTCTTTTTGAGTTGCACCTTGAACATCAGTTGAAGTTTTGTCAACACCTTCGATTTCAATCGGAGTAACTGTTGGGATGTAAAGACCATCCATGGTATTCAACTGACCATCAATGTTTGGTTCTTGGTCTGGGAATTTGGTTGACCAACCAGTATCGTAACCGTTGTTATCTGAACGACGGATAGAAATACCATCAGCTGTTCCTAGGAAGTTATCTTCTGGGATAAACTCAACGTCTACATCTTTACCGTTGGCAGTAATCTTGTACTTCCCTTGACCTGGGACAACATAGTAACCATCTGCATCAAGAGTTGCGCGGTTGCCATCTTTGTCAACGATGTATGGTTCTACTGTCTCGTCGATAACTGCCTTAGAGTTAGGTTCATACTTGTGCTCTCCACGTGCTGTAAAGGTTACAGTTGCTGTTTGTTTAGTAGCTTGAGGACCAGAAGTTTCCTTGAATTCCCCTTTTGGTGGGTGGGTGATTTGAGTTTTGAAGTCTTCTACTTCCCCTGAGAAGGCCATACCAGTTGGGTTTTCAATCTCAGTAGCTTTCTTAGCAATCCGGACACGAGCACCTAGTTCATTAACGCTAGGGTCGACGTAAGTCTTGCTGTTTGCAAAGGTCAACTCAACAGTGCCATCTTGTGTGATTGTAGCGAGATTTGAGCGTTCATCCTCGTCGAATTTACCATTTTGGTTAAAGTCTACCCAACCATAGATATGTGCTTCTGAAGCTCCATCCAAATGGGCTTGAACTGACATTTTGTAGTTACCTGGGCGTGTACGATCCATCTTGATCATCTCATTGGTTGTCCCTTTGAGTTCATCCGGAAGCAATTGGTTAATTCCTTCATCGGCCGTAGTTGCCTTATCATCACCGAACCAGTCGAGAGTCGTATTCTCATCCATATCTGGGCTCACGTTACCAAGATACGGTTGATTTACTTTAGCTCCAGTAACACCGTCAACAGTTGCAATGGTATGGACTGCTTTACCATATGACTCAGGAGCATCCCCTTCATCAAGTGGGAAGAACCCTAGCATAGCAGACTGTTTACCACCCGAAGCGATGTAAAGTCCCACTTCAGAGGCACCACGCGTCATAACAAGGGGAACAGAGGAAACGCCTGCAGAAATATTTGGCCCAAAGACACCAGTCCCAAGACCACCAGTTACTTGGTCAGGGTTTCCAAAATACTTCCAAGCAACTGGTTTCTTATCTGGGCCAACTAAAGTAGACCCGCGAAGTTGGTTAAGGTTAATTCCGTAGAATGATTTACCATTAATAGTAGTAGTAGGGTTAGGGCCAAAAAGATTATCCGTATCTTGTATCATGTACGGTACACTATCTCTTTTATAATCTTTTTTCCATTCTCCAAGATGTTGCCAACCTTGTCCGTTGGTAGTGAACATAACAAATTCACCAGGGTTGGCAGACTCTCCATCAGCCATTACAATAGCCGGTTTAACAACTTTACCACGGAAGGTGGCAGAAATTTCAAATTGCACACCAATATTTCCACCATTTATCGCTGAAGCAATGGTTGTCTTCTTGGCTTTGGTATCAATTCCTTCATGTTTAACTTCGGTATAACCATTTTGAGGCTCTGCGGTAATCATGGCCTCATCACCGTTATTGAAATGTAACTTAGAAGTAGGTGAACTTGAATTATTGACAAAACCGTTTCGAGCATTTGGATCATAGGTTGCTTTTTCTGCGTCAGTAGCTCCTTGGCTTTCTAGTCGCTTCTTATAGATTTCAGTTGCTTGGAAGGGTTTCAAAGACTTAACTTTGATGGTCACCACATATCCAGGCATGATTTCCTTAGTATAGGTAGCTCCAACTTGAAGAGCCATTTTCTCTTGTAAGTTTTCAGTTGGTTTAGTTTCGGCGGCAGGTACTAATGTCGTAGTGGTTCCTGTCCAGTTGGCTACATCTCCAAAGTCCAACCATGTAATCTGGCTAGTCAAAGATTTTGCGTCAAGGTCTGTTGTATATCCTGGTTTTTCAACCTTTGGAGTTGAAGTTGCATCGACAACGTCATCCCCGATTAAGCTTGGATCATTGGCATCGCCGAGAGCACGACGAGTACGACGGCGAGAAGTGTTGGCTGTCTCTTCCGTTACGACTGTATTGTTTGCTGTTACACCTTGTCCAGCTGAAAGAGTTGGTGTTTCTTTTTTATCTGCACTTGTTGCAGCTGCTTCTACTGCCTTGTTTGCTGGTGTAGTTGCTTCTAATTTTGGTGTTGCAGCAGTTGATGTTTTCGGTGCAGTTGAGGCTGCAGACGCTGCTGTGCTTGTGCTACTTGCTTCACTAGTTGAAGCAGGTGCTGTTGATGTTGCTGCAGCAGTTGAAGTCTCTGGTGCAGTGATTGCTGCGTTTGCATCATAAGTCGATGTCGTTGCAGCTGTTGATGTTGCTGAAGTTGCTGTAGCTGTTGACGCTTCAGGCGCTTCTGACGCTGTTGCAACTGCTGCTACACTTTCACTTGTCGTATCTGTCTTTTCTTCTGCGGCTGCACTTGCAGCTGTCCCAACCATGACAAGTGTTCCTAAAAGTACTGAGCAAACACCCACATTCAGTTTACGAATTGAGAATCTGCTAATACGATCATTAAATAAGTCTTTCCCCATCTAATGGACCTCCATATTTATCTATAAATTAACATTCTTTTTAAAATTGTTTAGTTTTTACAAACCTTATCTATTTTAACAAAACCCGAACGATATTCAAAATATTTTGACTCAAAAATGAGTAAAAATTTTTAGCTGAAATTGTTTTAATTCTGAAAGGATTTCACCCATAGATCAGGGCATCAAAAAACCTTGATTTATCACTAAATCGCAAGATCAAACTTCAACTGTGGCTTCACTGGATCATAATCGACCAACTCAAAATCTTCTGGTTTGATGTCAAAGAAATTGGTTCCATCTGGTACATTCAAAACCAAGTGCGGCTGACAATCTGAAGGCTCCCGACGGAGTAACTCTTCAGCCTGTTCAAATTGATTATCATAAATATGAAGGTTATTAATGAAGTAAAAGAACTTTCCGACCTTCCAGCCAAAATGCTTGGCAATCATCATCTGAAGAGCAACATATTGCATGGCATTGATATGGTGGGCCACCAACATATCATTCGAACGCTGGGTCAGGGTCGCATCTAGATAGATTTCCCCATCCACGCGCCGCACGTCAAACATGGTTTGAAATGCACATGGCAAGAGTCCGTCGGTCTCCTCAAAGGCATCATAATCCCAAAGCGAGATAATGTTGCGGCGATTCCAAGGATTGGCTTCTAATTGTTTGAGGATTTTATTGGTAATGTCATGCTTTTTGACCACAGCACCATAGCGTTGACCAATAGTACGACTATCCCCTACTTCCCAGTCATTCCAGTAGTGGACATTGTACTTGTCTTCTAACAGGTCTAAGCTATTCGACTGATCCTGGTAGATCCAGAGCATCTCTTTGATGGCTGATTTAATCGCGATGGGACGAAGGGTCGTGATAGGAAACTCGCCTTTTGAGAGATCAAACTCCATAAAGGCTCCCGTGATGTACTTGGAGTTGGCCGTTCTACCATCCTTGTATTTAGGTCGGGCCTGTTCAGACCAAACACCTTCTTCCATGATTTTCCGAATATACTCTTTAAAAATGGTATCTGCTTTTGTCATATCTCCTCCTTTAATCTACTATTGCTTTCATTATATCACAGGATAAAGAAAAAAGGAGAGGCAAATCTCCTTTTAATCTTATTGTAATACTAGAGATGCGGCACCGATGACACCCGCATCATTTCCCAAAGTAGCAAGCGCCAATTGAGTAGATTCACGTACTTGTGGGAATGAGTTTTCTTCAAAGACCTTGCGCACACCATCCAAGAGGAAGTCTCCAGCAGCAGATACCCCACCACCGATAACGATCTTAGACGGGTTCAAGGTTGAACCAATATTGGCTGCAGCAAGTCCAAGGTAACGTGAGAAGTTCTTGTAGACGATCAAAGCAAGAGCATCGCCTTCTTTTGCCAGGTCAAAGACCGTTTTAGCCGTTACTTCTTCTCCGTTGTCGATCAAGACTTTCAATTGAGAGTCCCCTTCGTACTCATCGGCATAACGACGAGTCAAGTTGACGATACCAGTTGCTGAGGCAACCGTTTCAAGACAGCCTTTTTTACCACAGGTACATTGGATTGGATCATCAAAGTCAACCGTGATGTGACCAAGCTCACCAGCAGCTCCACGTACACCATGCAAGAGACGACCTTCAGCGACGATACCACCGCCGACACCTGTACCAAGTGTCATGAATACGACATCTGGTTGGTTTTCACCAGCCCCTTTCCAACGTTCACCCAAAGCAGCAACGTTGGCATCGTTATCAATGAAGAATGGAATATGAAGGGCACTTTCAATCTTTTCTTTAACTGGTTGAAGGGTCTTCCAGTTCAAGTTGTAGGCCCCGATAACTGTACCTTTTTCACGGTCAACAACACCAGGCGATCCCATTCCGATTCCTTGGAATTCAGAAGCATCAAGTTCAAGCATCTTCAAACGATGCGCGATTGATTCGATCATATCGTCGACGATATGGCTACCTTCATCCAAAATATTTGTTTTAATAGACCATTTTTCTTGAACTTCCCCATCTAAAGTGAGGATAGCAAACTTGATGGAAGTTCCTCCAAGGTCAATCCCAATAATTTTTTTAGACATCTATTACTCCTTTCAACCTGTAAACACTTACAGATCTATTATATCAGACTTTTTATCAAACGCAAAGGTTTGCACGTAATTTTTCTTAACTTTTTAACAAGAGACTGAAGGATTGAAGTCCTAGAAGCAGGAAAATCAAACCAATAATATTCAGGAGAATGACACTGATTGATAACGGACTGACAATTAAGAACAAGCCGATAAAGAGTTGCACCAAGGCAAAGAAAATATAGCGCTTGGAAAGCTCTTCAATCTTCTTGGAATAGAAGTTAGCTTTTCGGAAATTTAAAACGGAGCGATAAATCAGCCAAATCCCTAAGGTAACTGGGAAGACAATCGGTAAGGTCTTGTAGCCATATAGTAGCAAGTAAACCGCGAACACTAAGGCAACCATACTGTGAAAGAGCTGTTGCTGCTGAATGATACCAGCCTGGCGCAATCGGTAATAGCGTGAAAAACGCGAAAGGGAAATTAAAAAGAAGCCACAAGAAATCAACCAGCTAAATGAGCCGATGTGCTCAATCGGATTGATAAACAAGACGATACCGATAATGGTAAAAATAGTGGCTGAAATCCCAAGGGATATCCGGTTCAATTGATTCATAGGGCCTCCTTATTCATCTAAGTCGCTCAGGTATTCATAGCGATCGTACTTTTCAAGCAATCGCTCATTTTCCTGATCCAATTCCTTTTGAAGGGCTGACAATTTGCCAAAGTCAGAGCCGTTTTCATTCATCTCCACTTCAATCTCTGCGATCCGATTTTCAATGGCTTCGATATCTGCTTCAATACTCGCCCACTCTTGCTTTTCCATATAGCTCATGCGCTTCTTCTCTTCTTTTGGCTTGACAGGTTTCTCTTTTTCAACCTTGTGACTGGCCGTTACTTGAGCTGCTTCAAAAGCTTCTTCATCCAGGTAATCCGTATAATTGCCAAAGAACTCCCGAATGCCCCCGTTTTCAAAAGCCAGGATCTTACTTGCAACCTTGTCTAGGAAATAGCGGTCGTGGCTAACGGTAATAACGGGACCTCCAAAGTTTTGAAGGAAGTTTTCCAAAACTGTCAGGGTAGCGATATCCAAGTCATTGGTCGGCTCATCGAGGAGAAGCACATTTGGTTTTTCAATCAAGAGTTTTAAGAGAAAGAGCCGCTTCTTCTCACCACCGGAGAGTTTTTCGATCAAGGTTCCGTGCATGGAACGTGGGAAGAGAAATTGCTCCAAGAGATCTGCAATTGATGTCGTCCCAACGGTCGTCTTCACTTCCTCAGCAACTTCCTGGAGGAAATTAATCACGCGCTTGCTTTCATCCAACCCATCAATCTGTTGAGAGAAATAAGCCACCCGCACAGTTTCCCCAATAATCACTTGCCCTGACTGAGGCTGGAGTCGCTCGGCGATCAGATTGAGTAGGGTCGATTTACCGACACCATTATCCCCGACGATCCCGATGCGATCCTTATTTTGCACTAAGAGGTTAAAGTCTTGTAAAATCGGCTTATTTTCAAAAGCAAAACTCACATTCTTAAACTCGATAACTTTCTTTCCGATCCGGCTGGTTTCAAAGTTCATCTCTAGATCCGTCTGGTTGCTTTGACCAGACAAGTCTTGTTTAAGATCATGGAAACGATTGATCCGCGCCTGTTGCTTGGTCGCACGCGCCTGGGGTTGCCTCCGCATCCAGGTCAACTCCTGCTTATAGAGTTGCTGCTTCTTGTGAAGAAGGGCTGCATCACGCTCATCTTGCTCAGCCTTTAAGCAGACATAATCCTGGTAATTGCCTTGATACTCAATCAAACTACCTCGATCCAACTCAAAGATCCGTGTTGAAATATTATCTAAGAAATAACGATCGTGGGTAATGAAGAGCACGGTTTTCTTAGAGTTCTTCAAGAAATTGGTCAGCCATTCGATGGTATCAATATCTAGGTGGTTGGTCGGCTCATCTAACAAGAGCAGGTCGTGGTGAGACAGCAAAACTTGGGCCAGCTGTACCCGTCGACGCAAGCCTCCAGATAGATCCCCAACTTTTGCATTCAAGTCTTCAATCCCAAGTTTTGAAAGGACTGTCTTGACCTGACTTTCTATTTCCCAAGCATTGAGTGAATCCATCTCCGCCATCACCTTTTCAAGCCGTGCTTGGTTCTCTTCTCTGTAATCCGCCATCAAGAATTCATAATCACGAATCAGCTGCATTTCACGCAAATCACTGGACAATACTGTATCAAGAACTGTCTTATGATCATCAAAGTCTGGCTCCTGCGTCAAGTAACCAATCGTATAATCACTCTTGGCAGAAAAAGGACTCACATCTCCATCAAAGCCAGAGCGACCAGACAACACATCTAACAGCGTGGTTTTTCCAGTCCCATTGACCCCGATCAGTCCGATCCGATCCAAGTCATGAATGATAAAGGAAATCTCACGAAAGACGGTCTTATCTCCGACAGATTTGGTTAATTTATCGACAATAAAATCGCTCATTTTTCCTCCTTTTTTGCTTGCTGGATATAGGCAATGATGGCTTCTTTTTCATTGGCCAGCTCCCCATCGACAATGGCGTATTCGATCTTTGTCAAAATTTCTCCCAAGGCTGGACCAGGTTGAAAGCCGTATTCTTTGATCAGCATGCCACCATTGACCACCACTTCGTGCTTATCATGAATAGTCAAGCTATCATAGACACGCTCAATCGCTAGGTAATCGACGCTTAATTCAGAAGCCTCACGTAATTCTTCCGCTAGTAGCAACAAGCGCTTTTCATACTTGTAACATGTACGCTTGTCTAGACTTCCTTTTTCTCTAAGCTTAAGAATCTCCACGATCTGCTCCACCGTCTTGGCAAAGTCTCTTGAGGTCTTCCATTTTTTAAAGAATTTTGGAATGTCTTGAATGTCTAGTGCTAAAACCAGAGCAGCCCAAGCTTGCTCAGAAGTTGAAAAGGTAAATTCAAGCTCTATGTCGAACAAACGCTCAAGTGCTTCTTTGCGATCCTTCATTTCTGGTAGATAGTGAAAGGCTTCGCTTGCAAGCATGGCCTCCAAGCCTTGTCTCCAGTATGGAGAAAGTAAGAGCTTATCAAACTCGATGAAAGTGCGCTCAACAGAGATCTTCTCTAACAAAGGAGCACACTCCTTCATAGCATCAAAGGTTGCGTCTTCTAATTCAAAGCCAAGACTGGCTTGAAAACGAAAGCCTCGCATGATGCGGAGCGCATCTTCATGAAAGCGTTCATGAGGAAGCCCAACCGCCCGAAGAACCTTGTTTTCTAAATCTGCTAACCCCTGAAAGAGATCGACAATTTCTCCCTTTTCATTTAAGGCAAAGGCATTGACGGTGAAATCGCGGCGCTTCAGGTCTTCTTCTAGTGAGCGGACAAAAGACACGGAGCTTGGACGGCGATAATCGACATAGACATCCTCCGTCCGGAAGGTCGTAATTTCATATTCTTGGCCATTTTCAAGAACCAAGACGGTCCCGTGTTCGATACCGATATCTACTGTTCGATCAAAAATCGCCTTGGTTTCCTCTGGATAAGAGGAGGAAGCGATATCGACATCGTGAATCGGACGATCCAAGAGAGCATCTCGGACAGATCCTCCCACAAAATAGGCCTCAAACCCAGCTGCTTTAATCTTCTCTAATATTGGTAAAGCCTCCTGAAACTCAGAAGGCATCTTTTTTAATCTCATAGTAAGTGTTCCAAACCATAGACAAGCTCATGACGCTTGACAACTTCTTTAATCCCTAGATTTACTCCTGTCATGAAGGAAACACGATCATAGGAATCATGACGGAGAGTCAAGCCTTCACCTTGGCTACCAAAAATCACCTCTTGGTGAGCCACTAGGCCAGGCAATCGAACCGAATGGATGCGCATCCCTTCAAAATCTGCCCCTCTTGCTCCAGGCATCAACTCTTCTTCATCTGCTGCACCTTGCTGGATTTTCTCGCGCTTCTCAGAGATCAGCTCAGCTGTCTTAATCGCTGTTCCACTCGGTGCATCTTTCTTCTTATCATGGTGCAATTCGATGATTTCCACATTTGGGAAATACTTGGCAGCTTGCGCTGCAAATTGCATCAAGAGCACAGCTCCAATAGCAAAGTTCGGAGCAATCAAGCCACCTAAATCCTTTTCACGCGAAAGCTCTGTCAAATCCTGAATCTGCTCAGGCGTAAAGCCAGTTGTCCCTACAACAGGAGCAAAGCCATTTTCAATTGCAAAGCGAGTATTCTCGTAAGCAACCTTTGGCATGGTAAAGTCCACCCAAACATCTGCTTCAAGACCCACGACATCTTCTTTGCGGTTAAAGACAGGGACTCCTGCGACGTCAGTCTCATCTGTGAATGGATCGATCAAGCCAGCTAATTCTAGCTCAGGATCTTCAGAAACCATCTGGTAGGCTGCTTGTCCCATTCTTCCCTTGAAACCTGCGATAATGACTTTAATTGACATAGAATTCTCCTTAAACGATAGGGATATACCCAACTGCTAAGCTATGGTCACCTAAGTGCGTCCCAATCACGCCTCCAAAGGTGGCAAAAGGAATTTCTCCCTCTACCCCTTCAGCCACCAACATCTGACGAAGCGCTTCGGCTTTTTCAGGTACATTAGCATGGATGATAAAGACTTGGTAATGCCCTCCGGTGAGTCCTTCATCAACGATTTCCACCAAACGTTTTATGGCTTTCTTTTCCGTACGGACTTTTTCAAAAACTTCGATGACACCTTGGTCATTAAAGTGAAGGATCGGCTTGATACTCAAGAGATTGCCAATGATGGCAGCGCCATTTGACAGGCGTCCCCCCTTGACCAAGTGATTCAAATCATCGACCATAATATAGGCAGTGGTCCCATCAATCTGGTGTTGGACATTGGCCACAATCTCATCAAACAAACGACCTTCACCAGCCCATTTCAAGCAATCTTCTACCATCATTCCTAATGGAGCGCTAGTGATTTTTGAGTCAGGAAATTCGACGGTCAAGCCTTCAAATTCGTCCTTCAAATATTGGATATTTTGGTAGAATCCAGAGATGCCTGATGACAAGAAGAGACCAAGAGCATGCGTATAACCTTTAGCTGTCAAACCAGATAAGAGTTCTTCTAACGCTGCCACACTCGGTTGGCTAGTCTTTGGTAATTCCTTAGACGCAGCCATCTTTTGATAGAACTCGTCGTGTGTCAGATTCTTCCCTTCCACATAGGATTCTCCATCGATATAGATCGGAATGTCTAAAATAAATAAGTCGTCGTGATGGAGAAGGTGCTGCGGTAAATAGGCAGACGAATCCGTAATCACTGCTAATTTCATTGATTAAAACTCCAAATTAATACCCGGTAAATCAAGGGCAATTTCTGTAACTTCATAAGTCAAACGGTTGAGCATATCCAAGCAAGGACGAGCCAATTCTTCCACTTCATCTTTGCTGAATTCGCTTGGTTCATTGACATAACGACCAAACAAGTGGTTAATTTGAGTGATGGTTCCACTGATCACAAAGCCGTCAAATACAATCATGTAGCTCAAAATCACAATCAAAGAAGTCGTGTTTTGTTCTTGATCACGATTGATTAATTGAAAGTTTACATCTACTTTTGTTTCGGGAATGCCATTTTCTTTTTCCCACTCAAAATTACGAGCGTCATAGTGGTATTGGCTGACAAATTCTTTTTCACGTTGAATATCCATTTTTATTCTCCTAAAAATATGCGTTAGGCTTATTATATCATAATTCAGCTCAAGATACCAATGTAGAATGAGGTGAATTTTTCGCTAGTACAAGAAGAAAAGGCCGGGGAAGACCGACCATTCTTTAGACAGAGGATAACTAATTCTGTTCTACCAAAACCTTACGTTGCTTGGTTAGCTCATTGTCCTTTTCTACATTATAATAAGCTTCAAATTCTTCTTTGGTATTAACTTGATGAACCTGTTCATCTTTACTCAATTCTGACGGAATTGTAATTCCTTCATAAAGATTGGTATTAGCGGGAACGAAGAGTTGGTACAGCTCAATAAACTGTTGGACATTTCCGTAAACAGTATCATAGTCTAGTTTGGAATCAATCAGAATATAAAACTGAGAGTCCTTTTTACTTAATAATTGATAGGCTTTTGGATCTGTTGTCCTTAGTACACTATTCTTTAATGTATTCATTCTAAAAGATAGCATATTTTGATTTGTAATATCAACACCAGTAGTTGTACTAATATTATCCGTAGATTCTGAAATTCTATCTTTTAATTTACCTAAATCAACAAAAATATCTTGACGATTATTCCTTTGAACTTTTGTTTCTTCCCAATCAATTTTCATTGTCTCTAGATTTAGCCAAAGATATTTACTAATAGTTTTTTCTTCAGTAGTTAGATAAGATTTGATAGGTAGATAATTTTTCCCATCTTTTTCTACAATCGCTTCAATTTCTGCTGGCTTATAAGTCTTATTATATTTTTTTACAAAACGATAAAGGTCTAGATCTTCTTTTTTTAAGGTGTGATTTTGTATTTTATAGATTGAAAGTTTGAAATAACCTTCAGAATCATCTTTTGGAAAAGACATTGTTGGTATATTCTTTAATCTTTTTATATTCTGACGAATAATATAGTGTTCATTAGATGCCCCATGTACACCTAAACGATTCTCACTTACATCAGGATTGTACTTACTAAAAAGTTTATCTTCTTCAGGAGTCAGTGACTTCCAATGAACTGCAACACCCTCACCATCCTCCAAAAATTTATAAGAATCGATTTCCCATTTACCAGTGTAGTAATCGTAATTCTCATACTTCTCGCGTTCCTGTTTGGCTTTTTCTTGTTTCTGGTGGTATTGATAGGTAAAAAGTCCAAAAACAGCGACTGCAATTGCTAAAACTAACGAAGCAGCAATAATTATTTTCTTTTTCATTTATCTTTTTTCCATCTCTATTATAAATCTAATAAATTGCTAAAAATTTTTAGAAGGCTACTCGTCAAAAAGTTTTCCTTCTACACGAAGTGGACTACCGCTACCAATTCCTTCGATTAAATCTTTCTCGCCGTTTTTACCGTCCTTTAAATAGACCAAAACACTCCAACTTGAATTTTGGATATGATTAAATCCTCCATAGACCATAACAATTTCGCCACCTCCTTGTGGCGTACCATTTCCTATCTCATCCCATTTCGTTTCATCCCAAGCAATCTGGACAGATTCAACTTTAGGATTTAACGATTTTACAAAATCTTCGATTTCCTTCCTGTGCTTCTTTACATCTTCTAACTGTTGTTCCTTACGACTGAATTTCTTTGTTGTATGGCTATTAGTAGAAAATAAGTTTGGATATTGAGAACTGATGATTGCTAGTCCTGATATGGCAATTACTGTTATTCCCAAAATGAGAACTTTCTTCTTTTTTCTCATTATTCCTCCAAGAAAAATTGCTTTCTACTATCATATCGAAATCTATAGAGATAAGCAACTTCATCACTAGTTGGTGTTTTTGCGCAACAAAAAAGGGAGTGTGAAAGAACTCTGACGAATTAAAAGAGTTCGTATTCCCACCCCCGCACAGTTGATTAGGTCATCTTTGGAGCTTGTATAGTGAACAAAGATGCCAATCAACCACTGCGTCATATATTTATTTCTATCAGACTTCAAAGGCTGGACGATTTTTGCCCAGCCTCTTTTAGATAGAATTAGTTTTTAGGTTTGCGAAGTAATCCGAACAAGATACCACTTACGACTGCACCGATCAATACGAACACGATGTATAGAAGCGGATTTGATGTAAGGGCGATAACGAAGATTCCTCCGTGAGGAGCCATCAGTTTCAAGCCTGCAAGACCAACAAGGGCACCTGTCAAAGCAGAACCTGCGATGAAGCTTGGGATGGCACGAGCTGGGTCAGCTGCACCGAATGGAATGGCACCTTCTGTGATGAAGGAAAGACCCATGATAATGTTTGTCAAACCTGAGTTGCGTTCTTCTTCAGTAAATTTGTCTTTGAACAAGACAGTTGCTACAAAGACTGCCAATGGAGGAACCATACCAGCTGCCATAACGGCCGCCATAACGGTTGAACCACCACTAGTAAGTGCGGAAGCTGTTAACGTACTTGTACCGAATACATAAGCTGCTTTGTTGACTGGCCCACCCATATCGACAGCCATCATACCACCAACAAGAAGACCAAGAAGAACTGCCGAGCTACCTGACAAGCTAGTCAAGAAGTTGTTCAAAGAGGTATTGATCGCTGACATTGGGATGTTGATGAGGAACATCAAGAATCCTGTCAAACCAACACCAAGTAAAGGCAAGAGAAGGATCGAGCGGATACCGTCGAGTGAGCGTGGAAGGCCTGCAAGGGCTTTGCGAAGCACGAGAACGACTCCACCTGCAAGGAAACCACCTACCAAAGCTCCAAGGAAACCAGATGATACAGCTGCTGGTAATTCACCTTTAGCAGCACCAAAAGCGATGTTCCCAAATGCTGTACCTGAGCTAGCAATAGCTCCAGCAACGAAACCTGCTACAAAACCAGGTTTTTCAGCGATGGAGAATCCGATGTAACCTGCAAGTACTGGAAGCATGAAGCCAAAGGCTGCACCACCGATTGTTTTAAATTGAGCTGCTAATTCATGGTATGAACCAAGTTGAGACAATTGATCTTGAGGCACCCCAAGGATTTGGTCGATCAAGAAGGCAAGGGCGATCAAGATACCACCACCGATAACGAATGGAAGCATTTGAGAAACCCCACTCATCAGGTGTTTGTAGAAAGCTCCACCTAAGCTCAATTTTTCTTGGCTAGTGCTAGCTTGTGCAGCATTTTCAGCGTGGAAGACATCTGCTTTGCCGTCCAAGATGGTTTGGATCAATTCTTCTGTTTGACGGATACCGGCTGCGACTGGTTTAGAGATCAATTTTTTGCCATCGAAACGAGCGGTTTCAACTGCTTTATCTGCTGCAATGATGACCCCTTCAGCTTTGGCGATTTCTTCAGCTGTCAAGCGGTTGCCGACACCAGATGCCCCGTTGGTTTCAACGCGGACCGTAACGCCCATTTCTTCCCCTTTTTTGATGAGGGCTTCTTCTGCCATGTAAGTGTGGGCGATACCTGTTGTACATGCTGTAACGGCAACGATGAGAGGTTTGTCAGATGAAGTTGCTTCTTTGACTGCTTCTGCTTTTTTCGCTTCTTCAGCGGCAGCTTCTTGCTCTTCTGCATCAAAGGCTGCGATCACTTGATCAGGAGTGCTTGCTTGGCGAAGTTTGTCTGCAAAGCCTGGTTTCATCAAGTACTTAGACAATTCAGCAAGGGCTGCCAAGTGAGTATCGTTTGCTCCTTCTGGAGCAGCGATCATGAAGAACAAGTCAGTCGGTTGCCCATCAAGTGAGGCGTAGTCAACACCTTTGTTTGATTTTGCAAACAAGACCGTTGCTTCTTTGACAGCTTCATTTTTGCTGTGCGGCATAGCAATTCCGTCACCCAAACCAGTTGAAGTTTGTGCTTCACGGTTCATAATCCCAGCTTTGAAAGTTTCAAAATCTGTCACCACACCATTGTCAACGAGCGATTGGATCATCTCATTGATCACGCCTTCTTTATCTGTTGCTTGAAGATCAAACAACATCACGTTTTTATTTAAAACGTCTTGAATTTTCATAGTTTTTCTACCTCTACTTTTTCATAAGTTTCTTTAATATAGTCAGCTGTCGCCAAATCATCTGAGAAGGTGGTCGCTGTGCCACAAGCCACGCCCCATTTGAAGGCTTCGATAACATCTCCCGTCGTTGCGAGCTTCCCTGTGAAGCCTGCTACCATGGAATCCCCAGCCCCAACAGAATTCTTCACTTGCCCTTTGATTGGTTTTGCGAAGTAAGTACCGCTTGGACTGACAAGGAGAGCACCATCACCTGCCATGGAAATAATGACGTTTTGTGCACCTTTGGCCAAAATTTCTTTGGCATAGCGTTCGATTTCTGGCAATTCCGTCAAGGTCACGCCAAAAATATCTCCCAACTCATGGTTGTTTGGTTTAACCAATTGCGGATTAAACTCCAAGGAATCAATCAAAGTTTGCCCTTCAAAGTCGCAAACGACTTGTGCACCTGTCGCACGAGTTGCTGCGATCAATTGTTTGTAAACAGCATTTCCAAGTGAAGATGGGGCAGATCCTGCAAAGACTACCACATCATCTGCTGTTAAGCTTGATAGGATGCTGAGTAATTCTTGCAACTGCGCTTCTGTCACTTCTGGACCGTTCCCGTTGATCTCTGTTTCTTGATCAGCTTTGATCTTGACATTGATCCGGGTATCCTGATCCACTGTCACAAAGTTGGTGGAAATGTCTTCGCTGGTCAGTACGTCTTCAATGAAACGTCCGGTGAAACCACCGATAAATCCAGTCGCTGTGTTCTCGATATCGAGACGCTTCAAAACACGACTGACATTGATCCCTTTACCACCGGCGAATTTATCTTCCGAAGCCATCCGATTGACCGCTCCGGTCTCTACATGATCGAGACGGACAATGTAGTCAATGGCTGGATTCAGTGTTACTGTATAAATCAAACCTCTATAACCTCCGTTTTTTCTTTTAAAACCTTTAATCGTTGCGGTTCACATTGATTGGTGATAATCATGGCTCGCTTGATCGGAGCCACTTTGACAAAGGATGTCACTCCAATTTTTGAATCATCCGCTAGGATATAGGTTTTTTTTGCATTTTCGATAATCGCACGCTTGACAGATCCTTCTTCCAGGTCTGGAGTGCTGTAAAATTCATCATCGATTCCATTCATTCCAAGAAAGGCCTTGTCAAAATTCAACTGACCGATTTGATTGAGCGCGATCCCTCCGATACTAGCATCTGTAGAAGATTTTACCTTCCCACCGATGATGACCGTCGGAACATTTCGCTCGACCAACTTGGTCGCATGGTGAATCGAATTGGTCACCACAGTTACCGTTGGATTGACAATTTCTTGTACCAAGAGTTCATTGGTCGTCCCAGCATCGATAAAGATCACATCATGATCTTTGATCAACTCCGCTGCTTTTACCGCAATTTTTGACTTAACTTGAATGTTTTTGATAGATTTTTCTTTATTACTTTCTTCCTCTTGAAGAAAATGCAGGCTTTCCGCACCGCCGTGAACCCGGCGGAGTTTGCTTTCAGCTTCTAGCTCATCCAAGTCTCGACGAACGGTTGATTCAGACGTTCCCAGCTCTTGCACAAGGGTTTCTAAGGAAACAAACTTTTCCTTTAATACCTTTTCGAGGATAAATTGTTTTCGTTCAGACTTGAGCATTACTCCTCCTTTTGCAATCGATTACAAAAACCATTATACTCTTTCTTCAAAAAATGTCAACAATTTTTTATCATTTTCTGTCACTTTCTTTCAAAAATTTCAAAAGTGTATAAAAAAAGCAGGAAAGAACTCATTTTGTTAAAAGAGTTCTTGTCCCACCCTCATAAATTTCCTTTAAAGATTTTAAGCAATAAAGTGTCTAAGTATCCACTCTATTCTCAGTATGTCTTAATCATTATTTGAAGATTGTTTCTTTTTCTTGAAACCAAACAATCCGGCAAGTAGTCCAACGACTACACCTGTTGTTGCTGCTGCATATTTGGAAGAATCTGCACTTGCCACAGCTTGGCTGTTTTCTTTTTTGGGTTTGATTTCTTCTACTTTGGCTTCTTGTTTTGGAGCTGGAGTAGCTTTTGGTGCTTGCACTTGCGGACTATTGGTACCTGTTGGAAGAACTGTTGGTCTATCCGAAAAAGTGGTTGGATTGCTTGAGCGGATATCCATTGGCATATCTGCTGCTTCTAAAATAGCTGGATCCATTCGTGACGCTAGATCTTCATATTGAGAATTCAACAGTTCCACGACACTGTGATAAGATTGAAGAGTAGTGAATTCGGCTTCTAATTTTTCTTTTTTATTTTCTAAATTAGCCACCGCAGCTGATAAAACTGATTGGGCTTTGACCAATAATTCTGGAGCATTTTTAAAGTCAGAAAGACGTTTTTCAGCAGCAACCAAGCGTTCTTGCGCTGCCTTCAAGCCCTCATGCGCTTCTTGAACGACTTGGGCTTTTTCTGCTTCTTCTGCTTTTAAAAGATCTAATTTCTCACGCGCAGCTGCTAACAAATCTTTCGCTTTTTGAAGCGCTGCTTCTTTTGGTTGGATCGCTGCTTCAATCCGACCTCGAGATACATCAAGAGTCGCTTTTGCTTTTTCAACTGCATGATCCTTGCTGACAAGAAGAATTTTGTAGTTTTGGATGGTCTTTTGGACATTGGCCATCTCTACTTCTACATTTGAATTAGTATGGCGGGCATCTTCTAATTTGCCTTGCAAGATAATGATTTGGGACTCTTGATTGGCCTTGTCCAGCTTGAGGTTAGCGACTTCATCAGATTTTGCTTTGACATCTGATCTTGTCGTTGTAGCACCAGCTCCCTGACGCAATTGGTAAGCAAGTGCATTGGTTGACACTGCTGAGGTAACTGGACTGTGTAAGAAAGCCGCTTCTGACATGGCATTACTTGGGTCATAAGCCACTGATAAAGCCGTTGCTTTGTTGTCCACCATTTGGAGGTAATGACCAACCTTGGCAAAGGCCTCAGCCCCAATCTTCATATAGATGTCATTAGCATCGATTTGTGTTTCGTCTGTCGGTAGACCATATTGAGTTGCTACTTCTTGGTAAGCCGCTTTTTCATTGTACCAAAAGTCTACTGCACCAGCAGGTGAGAAACCATAAGCAATGTTTTCGTTTGGCAAATACTTAAACATATGCCAGTTAGCCTTTTTGAAGTATTCTAACTGAACTTGACTGGCAGGAAGGGAATAAGGATCCAGCTCCAATTCAGGCAAACCTGCATTGCGACGATAGCTATTAATGGCATCCGCAATTTCAAGAGCTCGAAGATTAGCTTGCAAGGATCCAGACTCTCCAACCGTCAAGCCGTCTTCTTCACGACCACGCTTGTAAAGGGCTAAAGCACTTGCTGCAGCTTCATTGCCATTGTCAGACAAGTGTTGCAAGTAGCCTTCGTAGGTTGCTTGGCTCAGTTGAACTGGGCTATTAGCCGCTGCTTGTTCCAAGGCTGCCAACTCCGCTTCTTTTGTCGCAATGACCGCCTTCAAGTCTGTGAGTCGCGTTTGGGCGAGTTGAATATCACTCTCAATTTGAGCGACTGTGTCAGACCCATTCTGCTGACTCGCTTGCAAGGTTGCCAGATAATTCTGAGATTCTCGAATACTTTGCTCGACTTGACTTTGCTCCACCAAGGCTTGGTTTAGCACATTCTCATCATTAGAAATCGGTGCTTTGGCTTGGTTCAATTCATTTTGTGCTACATCGACCAAAGATTCCTGAGCTGTAACCTGATTTTCCTGTTGACGAACAGCCTCTACAACTTGATCATGTGCAGCTTCCGCCTCTCGAACCTTATTTTCTTCGATGGTCACATAGGCTTGCGCCACCTTGACATCATTTTCTGCATTCTGAACTTGTGCATTTGAAGTCGTTGCGATGAGGTTTTCCGCCTCTGTCACTTCAGCTTTCTTTTCTTCCAACTCTTGACCAGCCGCCCTAACATCCGTCTGAGCATCGATCACTTTTTGCTCTTGGTAGTGGACATCTTTCACCACTTGCCCTTTTTGAGCTGTAATTTGCTTCAACTCATCGACTGTAATTGGTTTTTCGACTACTTCCGTACTGTTGGTTTCTGCATTTTCATTTTGCTTCACTTCTTCCGCACTAGCCTTATGATGAAACATTCCAGACAATACCGTTGTCGCCGCAACTCCTGTCGTAAAAACCGATTTTCCTAATTTCTTTCCCATTAAACTCACCCCCAAAACTGAATCATTTTCTTGAAGTTTCTCTACCCCTTAGCATACCACATTTTGTTACCAATAACTAGTAGGTTTAAAAAGTTTTTTTCATAAAATTTTGGGGCAAAAGAAAAACAGCTGACGCTGTTAGTCTTCTTGTTTAATTTGTTCTAACATCTTCACTTCTTCTGCTGTCAATTCGTAATTTTCTAGCAGGTCAGGGCGACGCTCAAAGGTCTTTTTCAGACTCTGATAAAGGCGCCACTGACGGATATTTTCATGGTGGCCACTCATGAGGACATCGGGAACTGTCATCCCTCTGTAGTCATAAGGCCGTGTGTATTGAGGATATTCTAGAAGTCCAGACGAGAAACTATCATCCTGGTGGCTGGACTCTTTGCCGATCACTTCTGGAATCAAGCGGACTGTCGCATCAATCATGGTCATAGCAGCTAGCTCACCACCGGTCAAGACATAATCGCCGAGAGAAATCTCATCTGTCACCAAGGTCTTGATCCGTTCGTCGTAGCCCTCATAGTGCCCGCATATAAAGATCAATTCATCTTCTTGAGCTAATTCTTCTGCGTAACTTTGATCAAAAGTCCGACCTGCTGGATCCAGTAAGATCACTCGCGGGTTCTTTTTCTCAATGGCATCAAAGGTATCGAAAATCGGCTGAGCGCGTAAGAGCATGCCCTGCCCGCCACCATAAGGTTCATCATCCACATGACGGGCTTTCTCTGCGTTTTCACGGAAATTATGGTAGTTGATCTCGAGAAGTCCCTTTTCACGCGCCTTTCCGACAATAGAGTGCTCCAAAGGCGAAAACATCTCTGGAAAGAGGGTTAAAATATCAATCTTCATCGTCTAACCCTTCTAAGATGTCTACATCCACCCGATTTCCTGGAATATCGATATTGAGCACCACTGGTGGGATATAAGGCAAAAGAAGGTCTCGTTTGCCTTTGCGTTTGACCACCCAGACATCATTGGCTCCTGGTTGCAGGATCTCCTTGATCTGACCGATCAGTTGGTCATTTTCGTATACATCAAGGCCGATGATCTCATGGTAATAAAACTCACCCTCGTCCAAATCCGTCAAGTCTTCTTCCGCAACCTTGAGGCTAAAGCCTTTGAATTTCTCGATGGCATTGATATGGTACATATCCTTAAACTTGATGATGTCGAAGTTCTTGTGCTTGCGGTGACTAGCAATGGTTACCGTTTGGACAAAACGATCCTTTTCATCAAAGAGAGCCAACTCTGCTCCTTTTTTAAAGCGCTCTTCCGCAAAGTCTGTCACAGACAAGACCCGCATCTCACCTTGTAAGCCTTGGGTATTGACAATTTTCCCAACGTTAAAGTAATTCATTTTATTCTTTACATTCCTCTTTTAGTTAATTTATTTCTACAGTTCTCTAATAAGAGCTGCAATTTTTTCCGATTCTGACCAGTGTAGATAGTGGTGGTTTCCACCTAGAATGAGTTTCGTATTTGAATTCCAATATTCTGAATTTCTGTACTCTTTTTCTCTGTACGCCTGACAAAATACGAAAACAGGAATATTATCTGCTAAGGACAAACTATCAAAATCTTCAGCGGTAATATTTACTGATATCTGAAACCCAGGAACTTGCTTTTCCAATTCTAAGCCCTTTTCTTCCATCAATTCCCAAATCAGTCTATCAGTTTCAGGTTCAAATGTTGCTTGAGTTAGTCCCTTAAAATAATTTTCCGGACCACATTCTTCAATCATCCTCATTTGCTCTTCCATTTCTGGATAAGGATTTTTTGAAAAATCAGCAAACATTATATTTTTTGTTGTTGGTTCAATTGCTATCAAAGCTTGACACTTAATTGGTTTACTCATTAACTTTAAAGCCAAAACACCACTTAAACTATGAACACAAAGTATATAATTGGAAATTTCCAATCCTTTCAGGATTTCGTATACCGCTTCAACAAGATTATCCAAATGAATTCCTGACTGACTATGAATCGGACTCCTACCTGTATTCGGAAAATCAATCGTTAAGTAACCTATTGAGGAAGGAAGTTTTTCAAGTATTGGTAGAAAATTTTCATAACTTGGTATCAAACCAGCACCATTTAAGCAAACTAGGACTTTATTTCTCTTTTTATAAGTAACAGAGAGACAACCAATCTTTGTAGTTACTTCAAATCGGTTCATACCAAAACACCCCTTTCTAAACAACAATTCACTTAACATTCTTAGGTTTTATTTTATCACGTTCAAGGGATTTTCTCAAATGCTCTTTTTTGCTAAAAAGCCTTCCAAATCTTGTTCATGCTGATACTTGATGGCTGCCTTCTTGTCTTTTTCAAAAATAGTCTTCGTTAGGTCAATATGGTTAATAGCTGCAATTGCCACTGTGTAGTGAATGACATCTGCCAACTCCTTTGCCAATTCCTCGTTTGAATCTTGGACACCCTCTTTTCTACCTGAACGTCCATTTAAAACCTCAGCGACTTCTCCAACTTCTTCCACTAGTTTGATAAAAAGTCCTTCTTCTGTTCTAGATTGTTGGTAATGATCAAGTAAGTATTCCTCTAGTTGTCTAATTGTTAAATCTCTCATTCCTTCTCCTTGCAAAAAAAGCGAGACCTTGTCCCGCTTTTCTTATTTTTCGTCAATAACGATTCTTACTTTTTTATCTTCAGTTGGGACAGAGTAGACAATCGTTCTTATCGCAGAAATGGTGCGACCTTTTCGACCGATTACACGACCAACATCGCTAGGATCAAGGTCAAGGTGGTACTCCAAGAACTCAGGAGTATCTTCGATCTTGATGGTTAAGGCATCCGGTTGTGAAATCAAGGGTTTCACAATTGCAATAATGAGATTTTCAATTGTATCCATACATCAACCTACTTAAAAAATTATTTTGAGAATTTAGAATCGTGGAATTTCTTCATCACACCAGCTTTTGAAAGGATGTTGCGAACTGTATCTGAAGGTTGAGCTCCGTCAGCCAACCATGCAAGAACGCGGTCTTCTTTCAAAGTTACTTGGTTTTCTTCAACAAGTGGATTGTAAGTTCCAACTGTTTCGATGAAACGTCCATCACGTGGTGAACGTGAATCTGCAACGTTGATACGGTAGTAAGGTTTTTTCTTAGAACCCATACGAGTCAAACGAATTTTAACTGCCATTTTTATAAGTCTCTTTTCTATATTTTAATTTTAGGTGAAATAGACAAGCTATTTAGCACATGATCTATTATAACACATTTCATCAACCTGTCAAGAAAAAAACTTGACACTATTAAAAATTTTTTAATTAAGCAGTAAATCGGCGATTTCTTGATAGGTGCTAACTTCATAAGTTGGCACTACTTGGCTGGTATTATCCTTGTGATCTGGATTATACCAGAGGGTATCGATCCTCGCAGCATGTCCTCCTGCGATATCCGCTGTCAAAGAATCACCGATCATGAGGGTCTCTTCCTTGCTAAACCCTGGAATCAGCTGGCCTACTTTGTCAAAAAATGCAGGTTCTGGTTTCTGAGTATGAAGCTGTTCAGAGATAAAGACCTCTTTAAAATAAGGTGCGATGGTAGAATGAGCTAAGCGTCCTTCTTGAATGGCAGTCACTCCGTTCGTTGCACCATAGAGCTGGTAACCTGCTTTGTCAAGTCGGGCCAGTAAGTCCTCCGCCCCTGGAAAAGATTGCCCTTGAAGACTGATGTAATCTTGGTAGCGAAGAGCCATCTCGGCCCCATCAACCGTTATCCCAAAGTGGGCAAACCCAATCGCAAACCGACTATCCACGAGTTCTTGTTTGGTGAGCTTCTTTTGTTCCAAATCCTTCCAGAGCCCTTGGTTCATAGGTTTGTAGTAATCTTTAAAAGCCTCTACATCTGGAAAATTCATGTCTTCTAGCATCTGCGTCAAGGCTGTTTCTTCAGCAGATTCAAAATCCAACAAGGTATGGTCCAAATCAAAAAGTAAAAATTTATATGCCATTACAAACGATCTTTCAATTTTTCTACAAATAAATAAGCAGCTGGGCAAGTGAGGGTATTCTTGATGGTCAGATGGTTGATCTGGTAGATCTTCTTGCGATCGGTATGAGGAAACTCTCGACAAGCTTTCGGACGAACATCATAAATCGAACAGAGGTTATCTCCACCTAAGAAAGGGCAAGGCATGGATTTAAAAACCTTGTCCCCATCCTCGTCAACTTGAAGAAACTCCGCCTCAAAAGCAGGAAGTTTCATCTTGAAATACTTGGCGATCCGCGTGATATCTGCTTCCTTAAAATCAGGCCCTAAGGTCTTACAGCAATTGGCACAAGCCGTACAATCGATTTCCTGGAACACTTCATCGTGGATTTCTTGCGCTATTTTATCTAGATTTTTAGGTGGTTTCTTCTTAAGATTCGCCAATACCTTGCGATGCTCCTTTTGCTTTTGGAGAGCTAACTGATGGTATTTTTCAATATCAATTTCCTGTGTCATCCTCTATTTCCTCTTCTAAACAATAGAAAGATTATACCACAAAGGATGTAAAAAAGGGAGTGGGACAGAACTCCGACTAATTAAGGAGAGTTCGTTTTCCCACCCCCGCACAGTTGATTAGGCTATCTTTGGAGCTTAAAAAGCGAACAAAGATACCAATCAACCACTGCGTCATACTGTTATTCTTATCAAACATCGAAGCCTCTGGATAGTTTAAGCCAAACTTCCTCTTTATCAATCCGTTACGGCACCTGTTCCATCCAGGCTCCAGGTATCTTCGATATACGGGATAAAGGTTTTCAGGGTTTCTGCATCTCCTTCAAATGAAATGGTATAAACTTTTTCACCCTTCTGGAAGATCCAAGTAATCAGGTATTGACCAGATTTCATGACAATTTGAAGTTGGTAGGCATCCAGACCTGCGACTTTAGTCCGCGCTCCCGTCATCTTGCCAACGTCCTGATTATCTTGCCACATAACGGCTAGTTTCTTGGCTAAAAATTCTGCATTAAATTCAATATCCGCAGGAACTTTTGCCTTTTCTTTGGTAAAGCTGTCCATGGTGACAATATTATAGCCACTCCCATCCGTATACTGGACTGCTTCTGTCACATCGATATCCGTGAATTTAATCCATTTACTTGGAATATCGATATATCCATAATCTGCATTTCCAATCCGCTTGGTTTCCTGACTGGAAGCACTTTTCTTTGTAGAAGAAGCATTCTTTGACGAAGAGCTGCTTGTTTTCTTTTCGACTTTGCTGCTACTTTCTTTTGTAGAAGAAGCTGCTGTTTCTTTTTTAGTGGTGTGACTACAGGCCATTAGTGTGCAGGCAGAAAAAATCGTAAGGGATGCGACTAGTAATTTGTGTTTCATGATCAACCTCCTTGAGAACGTTTTCTACTTCTAGTCTACCATGAATGAGGGTATTTTAAAATAGGAACAGTGTCACATCTGATCCAAGCCCACTAATCCCGTTCATTTCTTTTTAATATCAAACAGAAAACAAAAGTGCCCTCTAGGGGGCACTTTATTTCTTATTCTTCATCCATTGACAATACGGATAAGAAGGCTTCCTGTGGCACTTCTACCGAACCAATGGCTTTCATCCGTTTCTTACCGGCTTTTTGTTTTTCAAGAAGCTTGCGTTTCCGTGAGACGTCCCCACCATAACACTTAGCCAAGACGTTCTTCCGAAGGGCCTTGATATCTGTACGGGCCACGATCTTATGACCGATGGCTGCTTGGATGGGCACCTCAAACTGTTGACGAGGGATAATCTTCTTAAGCTTCTCAACGATCAACTTACCACGTTCATAGGCAAAGTCCTTGTGAACGATAAAGCTGAGAGCATCGACGGTATCGCCATTAAGAAGGATATCCATTTTAACCAATTTAGATGGACGGTATTCAGACAACTCATAGTCAAAGCTTGCATAGCCACGAGTAGAGGATTTCAATTTATCAAAGAAATCAAAGACAATTTCCGCCAGTGGGATTTGATAGATGACATTGACCCGATTTTCGTCGATGTAGTCCATGGTCACAAAATCCCCACGTTTGCGTTGGGCCAATTCCATGACAGCTCCGACAAACTCTTGTGGCACCATGATCTGCGCCTTTACATAAGGTTCTTCAATCGAAGCGATCTTGGTTGGATCTGGGAACTCAGATGGGTTAGACACATCTAGTGCTTCGCCATCTGTCAAATTAACCTTGTAGATAACAGACGGTGCTGTCATGATCAAGTCAATATTAAACTCACGCTCTAAGCGCTCTTGGATAACGTCCATATGAAGGAGTCCCAAGAAACCACAACGGAAACCAAAACCAAGGGCTTGAGAAGTTTCCGGTTCAAATTGAAGACTAGCGTCATTCAATTGCAATTTTTCCAAGGCTTCACGAAGATCATTATATTTATTGGATTCGATTGGGTAAAGACCAGCAAAGACCATTGGGTTCATCTGCTTGTACCCATGTAGTGGCTCACTTGCTGGATTGGTCGCTAAGGTCACAGTGTCCCCGACACGGGTATCTGCAACGGTCTTGATAGAGGCCGCAATATAACCAACATCTCCTGTAGCAAGGAAATCACGTCCAACTGCTTTAGGAGTAAAGATCCCAACCTCAGTCACATCAAAGGTTTTTCCATTACTCATGAGCTGGATCTTATCGCCTGGTTTGACCATTCCATTGACAACCCGTACCTGAAGGATCACCCCACGATAGGCGTCATAGACGGAATCAAAGATCAAGGCTTGAAGTGGCGCTTCAACATCACCTGTCGGAGCAGGAACTTTCTCAACGATCTGCTCCAAAATCTCTTCAATCCCAATACCAGCCTTGGCAGAAGCTAGCACTGCCTCGCTAGCATCCAAGCCAATCACATCTTCTACTTCTGTGCGCACACGTTCTGGATCTGCAGCTGGTAGGTCAATTTTGTTAATAACTGGCAGAATCTCCAAATCGTTGTCCAGAGCAAGGTAAACATTGGCTAGGGTCTGGGCTTCAATCCCTTGAGCGGCATCCACTACAAGAATTGCACCCTCACAGGCAGCCAGCGAACGCGAAACCTCATAAGTAAAGTCCACGTGCCCCGGTGTATCAATCAAGTGGAAGATATAGGTCTCCCCATCTTTAGCCGTGTAGTTCAACTCGATGGCATTGAGCTTAATGGTAATCCCACGTTCCCGTTCCAGGTCCATGCTATCTAGGAGTTGGGCTTGCATCTCCCGACTAGACACGGTTTCGGTTTTTTCTAAAATTCGATCGGCCAAGGTTGACTTTCCATGGTCAATATGGGCGATGATCGAGAAGTTCCGAATCTTCTCTTGTCGTTTTTTTAATTCTTCAAAATTTGGCATAATCATCTTCCTAGTAAATTTAATCGTACTCTTCATTATAACAAAAAAGATAGGCCTTTGCCTATCTTAATTCATTATTTTCAAAAATCGCTTCTGCGTTTTATTTCCCTCATAGCCTATTCGTTCGTAAAAGAGATGGGCTTCTTTTCGATGAGAGGCAGAATTTAAACGGATAAAAGCAGAATGCCTGCTTTTGGCAAGTTCTTCAACTCGCTCCATCAATCGGCGACCGATCCCACATCCTTGAGCAGAAGGGAAAACAGCAAGTCCCAAAACATTTAGACCAGCGTCACTATAGAGGCTTTCGTAAACTTCCGCTTCCACATAACCAAGAATATTTCCTGTTTGGTCCTCTTCATAAACAAAGCAAAAATGATCTGAATCTGGCGAATTAAATTTATCAATCTGAGCTGCCACTTTTTCAAGGGTCGAATCATACCCCAATACTTGGTGACATAAATCTCTAATTTGACCTGCATCTTTGACTTGAACAGTACGAATCATAGCTCCACCTCCATGAACTCTTTGCTCTTATCTTAGACCTTTTTCCTCAAAAAGTAAAGGAATAGCAGATAAAATTTATAAAGAAAATCCGATTTAGATCAAATTCATCTTTTTTCGCATTTCTCAGGGATTTCTATTTACTTTTTCGATTTAATTCATTATAATAGTAAGGGTAAATACAAGGAGGTGAGTACGTTGGCCAGAGGTCGTGGAAAAGCAAGCCCTCAAGACAAAGAGGCATTACGGATTATATCGGAAAAGATTAGAGAATTACTGAAAGAACAAGGAAAAAAACAGATCGAATTATCTCGTATTACTAGAATCCCTGCAAGTACCCTGACTGGATATGTAAAAGGAACTTCTCTTCCCGTTCCCGAAAATTTAGAGAAGATTGCTGCCTTTTTTCAGGTAGCAGTTGCTGAAATTGACCCTCGATTACGAAATGATTTTGTGGTCATTGATTCAGAGATTGAACGATTGTATAAACAGCTCGATGAGGGAAATCAAGAAAATCTTCTTTCTTATGGAAAAAGTCTCTTGACCCATCAGAAAGAAAAACAGAAGATTGAAAAGAAATACCACTCTTATTCTGTCTATGATTCTTTTGCATCTTATCAAAATCAGAAACAAGCTGATATCGTCTGGTTTGATCAAAAGATCCCTTACGATTTGGCTTTTTGGATTCATACGGATTCCCTAGAGCCCAAATATGAAAAGGGAGCCGTTGTGTTAATCAAGCAAACCTACTACGATCAGGCAGGGGCTATTTATGCCATTGATTTTGATGGGCAAACATTGATCAAACGTGTCTTTCGTGAGGCCAACGGGGTACGACTCGTTTCCCTCAATAAGAAATATAGTGATCAGATTATTCCACTAGATGAGGAACCTGGGGTGATTGGAAAAGTGATTGATGGCTTTGTTCCTCTTGATTTGGAGGAGATCAAATGATTCAATTAATCGCGATTGACTTGGACGGAACTCTCTTGCATGAAGATAAGTCGCTGTCTAAAGGCAATATCGAGGCTCTTCATAAGGCCCATGAAGCGGGCTATGATATTGTGATCTGTACGGGACGTCCCTTAGCGGGTGTCCGTCCCATCTTTGAAGAGATTGGCCTTCCTGATGGCAGCTACTATATGATTATCAATAACGGGTGTACAACTTTGTCTACTCAGAATTGGGAAATCATTGGTAAGGAAGAATTAAGCCTTGAGGATATGCACCAGTTGCAAGTATTGACGGAAGATACTGATATCCAGCTGACCTTATTTGACATGGATCACTACCTAGTGGTCGCACCTGAAGCCAGTGAACTGGTTACGATGGATGCGGGCATTGTTAATAGTAAACCGAAACCTGTCTCAGAAGAGGATCTTCCCAACCTTGTTCCTATTTTTCAAGCCATGTACGTAGGAGATCCTTCTGCTATTGATGCCTTCCAATCTCAGCACGAGGCTGCGTTAGAAACCGATTTTAACACTGTTCGTTCACAGGATATCCTATTTGAAATCCTTCCTAAAGGTGCGAGCAAGGCATCTGCTCTTCAAGCATTAAGCCAAACATTAGGCTACAGTCGAGACCAGGTTATGGCTCTTGGAGATGCCAATAATGACCTTGAAATGCTTCGTTTTGCTGGCTATAGCGTCGCTATGGGAAATGGCAATGCTGCTGTCAAGGAAATAGCTGACTTCATCACCTTGACCAATGATGAGGATGGCGTGGCCCATGCTATTCACAAATTAATTGAAACTGAAAAAGGAGAATAATCATGAAATACCAAAATCTGTTGGACCGTTTTATTACCTATGTAAAGGTCAACACACGTTCAGACGAAAACTCTACAACCACTCCAAGTACCCAATCACAAGTTGATTTTGCAACCAACGTCTTGATCCCTGAGATGAAACGTGTAGGTCTTGAAAATGTCTACTACCTACCAAATGGCTATGCCATTGGAACGCTTCCAGCTAATGATCCAAGCTTTACGCGCAAGATTGGATTTATCTCTCACATGGACACCGCTGACTTCAATGCAGAAAATGTCAATCCACAAATCGTTGAGAATTATGATGGAGGTGTCATTGCCCTTGGTGACTCAGGTTTTACACTCGATCCAGCTGATTTTGCTCATTTGAACAACTACAAGGGACAAACCTTGATCACGACGGACGGTACTACTCTTCTGGGAGCAGATGATAAGTCAGGTATCGCTGAAATTATGACGGCTATCGAATATCTGACAGCGCATCCTGAAATCAAACACGGAGAAATCCGTGTCGGCTTTGGTCCAGATGAAGAAATCGGTGTTGGTGCAGATCAATTTGATGCAGAAGATTTTGATGTAGACTTTGCCTATACGGTTGATGGCGGTCCTCTTGGGGAGCTTCAATACGAAACCTTCTCAGCAGCTGGAGCTGAAATCACCTTCAAAGGACGCAATGTCCACCCAGGTACAGCCAAAGGTCAAATGATCAATGCCCTTCAATTGGCCATTGATTTCCATAACAAACTCCCTGAAGGAGCACGTCCTGAATTAACCGAAGGCTATGAAGGCTTCTACCACTTGATGAACATTGAAGGAACTGTTGAGGAAGCAAGTGCCAGTTACATCATTCGGGACTTTGAAACTGAAAGCTTTGAGAAACGCAAAGACCTCATGACATCTATTGCGGATCAGATGAATGCGGAGCTCGGTAGCGAACGCGTTCTCCTCACCCTCAAAGATCAGTACTACAACATGAAGCAAGTGATTGAAAAAGATATGACGCCGATTACCCTTGCTAAGGAAGTCATGGAAGATCTTGGCATCACTCCAATCATTGAACCGATCCGCGGTGGTACAGATGGGTCTAAAATTTCCTTTATGGGAATTCCTACACCAAACATCTTTGCCGGTGGCGAAAATATGCACGGTCGCTTTGAATACGTTAGCCTCCAAACCATGGAACGCGCTGTTGATACCATTATCGGTATTGTGACCAAAAAATAAGTAACAAAAAGGATTCGGATAGATTGTCCGGATCCTTTATTGTATGTTAGAAAGCTTGACAATATCTTTTACCTGATCAATGGACTGAATTAGGTTAAGGCTTGTCTCATTGATAGGAAGATAATAGACTTTATCTGCCAAAGATTCTGTAAAAGGACGATTGGTGAGTATGATCACCTGTTGTCCTTTTTCTTTTAACTCTTGCTCCTTCTTTCGTACTTTTTGGTAAAAACTTGGGTCTCGAATTTCTAGATCATCCACCAAGATACACGCAGCATCCAACCCGAATGATTCATTGGTCCCATTTTGGGTCAGATAATAGGCCGCCCCTTCTTTGACCTCATATAAGCCAGCTGATGGCTCAACCGGAAGAAATGCTGGACTTGTTGCAACTTCTGCTGCTTTTTCCATCGCTACAAGGTTGGCAAGGACCTGCAAATAAATCGGTGCTAATTTACTTAAATCCAAGAGTTCCTCAAACTCAAAACCACGTTTCAGAGCCTCTAAGATATAGAAGAGCCGATGGGGCATATGACGAGCTATTTTTTGGATTAATTCATCATCGCTCATTTCTTCAGGAAAGACAGTCAGTAGTTTTTTATCTTTAATGGTTTCTAAGGCCTGTTGGTAAGCTTCATCGATCCTCTTTCCAAATCCATAAACTGCCCCATAAGAGTGAATTTGGGTATTGAGACGAGCATTCTGTGCAGCATCTGAAAAGATCGGAATCTTAAAGAAAATATAGTCTAGACTGGGTTCATAAACAGCCTTTAGATCCTGTAATAATGGATGAGGCAAATGCTCGAGCGAGCGCCCCAATTGCAGCTGCACGCCTTGCTCAAACAAGGAATAGCCCAAGCCCATAGAGGCCATCGAGATACTATCTGAAGCAAATGGATTAACCTCTAAGATATAAAAAGCATAGCTCGTCGGATCCAAGGCAAACTTAATGGAAATGGCTCCTGTCAGCTTCAGATAGCGACTAATCTGGATCGCTGCTTCACGAAGATTTTGAAACTCCCGATCAGTCAGAGTGACCGCTGGCATGAATTGGTAAGAGTCACTGGAGTGGATCCCAACAGGATCAATGCTTTCAATAGAGGCTGCCAGGTAGTGATTGTCTTCACGATCCCGCATGACTACAAAATCCAGTTCCTTAAAGCCATAGGTCGAAAACTCCAGCAAACACTGCTGACTTGGAGAAACCGAAAGTCCCATTTCTACAGCTTCGCACAAGTCATCCAGGTTATGAGCAATCTTTCGCCCTTGCCCTTGCTTACTCGCTACTGGCCAGATCATAATAGGAAATTGAATGCCTTCAGAAAACTCGATAGCTTCTCGAACTGAGCTCACCAGTGCTGAAGCAGGTACCTGATAGCCCAGCTCTTGAAAGAGACGTCGTTGATCTGCCTGCTGATAAAAGGTCCGGTAGCGTTGGAGGCTTGGTCCGACAATCATGATCGATGCATCTTTGAAAAATCCAGTTTCTTCCAAACGAAACAAGAGATTCAAAATCTGTTTGTCCGCAAAAGGTAGGAGCAAGCGAGATCCAGTATAAGAAAGAAGAGTCGTCCTAAGAGCATCCAGCTTGAGCTTACTAACTACAACTATATCTGCAGCTTCTTGGGTGATAGCATTTTCTTCGCCCAAGTAAAGGACAAGAGCATTCCCATCCTTGGCATTGAGTTTTTGTGCTTCATTTACCGCAGCCAAAAGGCTAATATCCTGATAAGAATCTCCACACAGGAGAAGCAATTTCTGGTTTTGTTTCATCATTCCTTCTCCCTTCTACTTTCGTGAATTTTGGCATCAATCAACTCTAAAAATTCATCGTAAAAATAGAGATTTTCTCTTGGACCTGGACTAGCATCTACTTGGAATTGAACCCCTAAAATCGGTTGGTAACGATGGCGAAAAGCTTCGATACTATGGTCATTGACGTTTTCATGCGTGACCAATAAATCATGGGGTAGGCTATCGCGTGCGATACTATACAAGTGATTTTGACTAGTCATCTCAATTTTTCCTGTCGCAATTTCACGAACAGGAATATTTAATCCGAAGTGTCCAACTTCCATGGGAGCTAGCTCCGCTCCATAAGCTTGAGCTAGTACCTGTGCTCCCAAGCCCATGCCCCAGATCGGAATTTGACCATTGATTTTTTGGATCAAGCGACAGAGTTTTTTTACCTGATGGGGATCGCCAGGCCCACTGGATAAAATAACGCCATCGGGCTGTTGTTCCATCAGTTCATCATAAGAGATGTCATAGGGATAGACCGTGACATTACAGTCCCTTTGACTCAGCTGGCGCAAGACAGAGTGTTTGACACCTAAATCAATCAAGGCAATACTCTTTCCAAAACCTGGTACAGCATAGGCCGTTTTTGTCGAGACTTGACGCACTTGGTCTTTGGGAAGGACTGTCGCTCGCAACTGATCCAGGATATGCTCGATCGAATCCCCCTTGTTAATGACAGTCGCCTTCATCCGTCCATACTTGAGGACAATTTTTGCCACCTGTCTCGTATCAATCCCTACAATACCAGGAATTTTTTTTCGCTTCAAGAATTCATCCAAAGTCATCTGCTGCCGCCAATTGCTCGGCATCTCCACCAGATGCTGAACGACTACTGCTAAACAAGTGGGCGTAATCGATTCAGAATCATCCCGATTGATCCCTGTTGCGCCAATAACTGGAAAGGTAAAGGAGAGGATCTGGCCACTAAAAGCCTGATCCGTGATCAATTCTTGATAGCCTGTCATGGCTGTCGTAAAGACCAATTCACCAGTCACATATAAGTCTGCACCAAAGGCTTCTCCTTCAAATACAGTCCCATCCTCTAGGACCAATAAACGTTTCATCGAACCCCTCCCTTCTTTTACACTAGTCCAATTTTATCATAGTTCCTCAAAAAAAAGAAAGTCAGATTCCATGTAGCTCTCTACTCTGTCCTCTTCCTTTCCTTTCAATGAATTGTCAGTTATCTTATTTTGCACCGCGACCTTTAAGGACGGCTTCAATGATGGCCATACGGACAAAGACACCGTTGGTCATTTGTTCTACGATGCGTGATTTAGGAGCTTCTACCAAGTGGTCCGCAATTTCAACGTCACGGTTGACTGGTGCTGGGTGCATCAAGATCGCTGTATCTTTCATACGGTCATAACGTTCTTGAGTCAAACCATGAAGACGGTGGTAGTTTTCTTTAGAGAAGAGTGATTCGTAATCATGACGTTCGTGTTGCACACGCAAGAACATCATCACATCCACATCTTCAATGACTTCATCGATAGTGACGAAGGTTCCATAGTCTTCAAATTCCGCACTTCTCCATTCGTCTGGACCTGCAAAGTAGAGGGTTGCTCCCAAACGTTTCAAGATTTGCATATTTGATTTTGCCACACGTGAGTGATCCAAGTCCCCAGCGATACAAACTTTCAAGCCATCAAAGTGACCGAATTCTTGGTAGATGGTCATCAAATCAAGCAAGCTTTGGCTTGGGTGTTGACCTGAACCGTCCCCACCGTTGACGATAGAGGCTGTGATCGTTGGGCTTTCAACCAATTCTTTGTAGTAGTCCACTTCAGGGTGACGGATGACGCAGACATCTACACCAAGAGCTGACATGGTCAAGATGGTATCGTAAAGTGTTTCCCCTTTGTTCACAGAGCTTGTCTTCACATCAAAGTCAAGGAGATCACATCCCAATTTCAACTCTGCCACTTCAAAGGCTTTGTGGGTACGAGTTGAAGGTTCAAAGAAAAGGTTTGAGATGATGTGTTGGTCTTCGTAGGTTGCTTTAGCTCCGTTTTTGAACTCAATCCCACGTTTGATCAATGCCATTACTTCTTCATTGGTAAGAGTTTCCATTGAGACAAGGTTTTTAAGAGCGATTTGATTTTCAGACATGTTGATTCTCCTTTTATAATGTGAATACAAAAAATTTACAATTTGTTTAAGCTTCTTTGATGAGGACGCGGTCTTGACCGTCTAGCTCCACCATCTCGACAATGATTTCCTCTGACTTACTTGTCGGGATATTTTTCCCAACAAAGTCCGGACGAATCGGCAACTCCCGATGCCCACGGTCGACTAGAACCGCCAGACTCACTCGAGCGGGACGACCGTGACTGACCAGATTGTCAATGGCAGCGCGTATCGTGCGACCTGTATAGAGGACATCATCGATCAAAATGACTTCTCTATGAGCGATATCAACTGGTAAGACCGTTGTATCTTCTGTCGCCTTCATGTCATCTCGGAAAGGCTTGGTATCTAGTTCTGCTACAGGGACATCGATTTGTTCCAGCTGAGAGAGGCGTTCTTGGATCCGGCGAGCGATGTAAACACCACGCGTCTTGATCCCAACCAGCACAATCTGGCTCAAATCTTTGTTTCGTTCAATGATTTCGTAGGTGATCCGGGTAATGGCCCGTTTCATCGTCAAATCATCAACGACTTCTTTGGTTTTCATTCAGTCCTCCTTAGTTGTAAAAGAAAAACCTCCTTTTTCAAGGAGGTTCAGCAAATGAATGGTCTAAGAGGATAGAGTCTCGCTCTATGGTCCTAGCCATTGTTTTTCACAGTCTCCTTGCCTGCCTCACGGGACAGGATTAAAGGATTTATTTAATTGAGATAACTATATCACAGTTTCAAACGACATGCAAGAAAAAACTCAACATTTTTCAAAAAAATTTAAAAACATGACTTTTCATCCGAATAATGTTCGGTTTTTACTAAGAAACAGCCGATTTTCGCTTGATATTTTTGATCCCATAGAGCACATAGCCAGCTAAGAGGTAAGCGATAAAGATGATCACCACCCATTTGCCCACAAAGGTCCAGCCGTATTTATTAACATTGATAAAGAAATAGGCAAAGGGACTATCTTTTGCACCTGGAATTGGCCACTTCAAGACCAATCCATTGAGAAGGGCAAAGAGCATGTAAGCCAGGGGAATCGATGTCCAAAGGAAGGGATCGAGCTTACGGTATTGCTTTGCTTTATCAACCACTAGGGTATCAAAGAAGAACATCAAAGGAACGATGTAATGACAAAGGAAGTTTTCCAAACGATAAAACTTCTCAGGTGTCGCAAGAGGCGCCAACATAAAGTGGTAGATGACAAAGGTAATCATAATAGCCATGGTCACTGCCCCCTTCATGCGAAGGTAGCCCTGGCTCTGGGTCGAACGATCACGAAGCATGCGCCAAACCATATCTCCCATGAAGAACATGACCAACATGTTAGACAAAATGGTGTAATAAAGCATCATACCAAAGCCACCATGCTTGGTCAGTTGCAGATAAACGCCGAGCACACTTAAGATAAACAATAGAAAACGATAGCTAAACAATAGTTTGAATTTCATAGTATTCTCCTGAAAGAAAAGGGGCTAGGCCCTTCTTCTTATCTTTAGATCTTCTTCACAAATTCTGATTTGAGTTTCATTGCGCCAAAACCATCAATCTTACAATCGATGTTATGATCGCCTTCTACGATACGGATGTTTTTCACGCGCGTTCCTTGTTTCAAATCTTTTGGTGCCCCCTTGACTTTTAAGTCTTTGATCAAGGTCACGGTATCGCCATCAGCCAATTTATTCCCATTTGCGTCGATGGCTACAACACCTTCTTCTTCCACGACTTCAGCTGGATTCCATTCATAAGCACACTCTGGGCAAACCAAGAGGGCTCCATCTTCATAGACATATTCAGAGTTACATTTTGGACAGTTTGGTAAGTTATTCATTTCTATCTCCTTATTCAAATTAACTTTCATAGTATACCATGAAAGCGAGCATTTGACAAATCCTGCTCGACTGCATAAAAAGGAGGCGACTTGGCCTTCTTACATAGATAATATCTTTCAATCTTCTTGCAATTCTTGAATGTCTTGAATCACGCGCACGCCTGCTTGATTCTTCTCGCGCAGTTCAGCATCAGAGTATGGGAAGGTATTGATCAAGATACTCTCCATGCCGATACTTTGGGCAACAGCAACATCTGTTGTAAAGTCATTGCCCACCATGACTGTTTTCTCAGGGTTCAACTGGTGTTCTTTGATGACTTCCAAGAGGAACTCTGGCTGAGGTTTGCGAATACCTGCATCTGATGACAAGTAAATGGCATGGAAAAGTTCTCTCAAGCCTACTAAATCAATCTCAGGATTGGTAAAATCTGCTTGGGCATTGGATAAGAGATAGATCCGGCAACCTGCAGCTTTCATATCCTCTAATACTTCTTTCGTGTGAGGATAAAGCTCCAATCTTTTGCGAGAAAGGACACGGAAAGTCCGTGAAATCAAACGTCCCCACTCTTTGAGGTGGGCAACACTGTTTCCGCTTGGATGACTTTCTAAATACAATTGCACAAAAATGACCGTCAGATCAATCTCAGGATAGGCAACTTGTTTTTCCTTGGCCAAGTCTTCTTCAGCTTGTTGCACCAACTCTCTATAACGCAGGTGCAGACCTTCTCCAGTGTAACTTGCCCCGTAGGATTGGTAAATCTGAGCCATGGTATCCCATAAAACTGGACTTGACTCATCGGTTTCGATGTCGACCAAGGTTCCATAAAAATCAAAAATATAATTTTTAAATGCGTACTTGTGCGGATTCATCTCTCACTCCCGTAACAAACATGGTAAAGGTTGCCTTGCAGACATTGGCACCGTCTTGATTTGTAATATCAACATCCACAACTCGAGTCGTCCGTCCACTGTGGACACATTCGCCATGGATCGTGAGGACATCCCCCAGACGCCCTGCTTTCAAGTAATTGATGGAGGATTGCAAGGTCACACCATCGACCCCCTGAGAAATCACGACCAAACCACTGATCTGGTCACACAAGGTAAAGAGATAGCCTCCATGCGCATTTCCATAATAATTGAGCGATGATTCAACGACCTTGGTTGACACCACTACATGGCCATCTCTCATCTTTTCAATTTCGTAATTTTCAAATGCAGCAATTGCATCAAAGTGAAAATCTTTCATATACTTGCCACCTTTTCTAGCATCTTTTCAACTTCTCTATCATACTACAATTAAGGTATAGATACAAGCGAAGGAGCAATTCCTTAGAAACAGAAAAGGAGACTCCAACTAAGTAAGAAGACGATACTAGGAACAATGTATTTTCGTGGGTGCTTCCAACATTCCCTCTTTAAATTCCATTTTCTTAAAGGAAAATAGATTTCAATAAGTAAGTGCAAAAAAGCTTCCATTACTGCTAGAATCATGACTCCTAGTAAAAATAGAATCCCCAAGTCAGGCATGACCACCATTTTTAATAATAGAGCAACAAATAGATTCACAGCTAAGAAATAAGTCAGCAATACACGGTAATACATCAAGTAAAAGAAGCGACTCTTAGGAAGTGACTTAACATGATCAATCAAATCTTTATCCGCAGAAATGAGGGTGGTTAATGGCGTATTGACAGAAGCCATCGTTAAAAGAATGATAATTTTTAAAGATGCATCATAATCCTGTATCAGAATGAGAAGGAGGAATATGAGAGTAAAGACAAAATTGATGGAAAAATAGCGCTCTTGAAACAAGGAAAGCCAAAAATAATTGCCACTTCTTCTCTTTGCGACGAGCAACTGGTCATTTTTTGAAATCGCGACCAGGTCCTCATTTTTAAAAATTAAGACAGCAAGGAGGGCTGACAGTAAGATCATATAGGAAACTTGTTGGCCCCATAAAGAAGAGACTGTAAGAACAGTAGTTACAAAAATGAGCACCCCTCCTAGAAAACTGGGCCTTGTATTGAACTGGATAAAGACATAAAACACACTCAATACCACCAGTAAAGATAGGAGGACAAGCTTAAAGGATTGTGGCAGGTCTAACTTGACTCCCAAAAAGAGGATCAATAACAGCACGCGCTCTAACAAATTGAGGAGAAAGGTTACCGTCAGAAAAGAACATTTGAAACGATTGAGAGACAAAGGAAGCTGGTAATAGGCCTGGACCCTGTCCATCGAAAAGTAGGAATACAACAATTGAAAGGTTGATAGAGCAGTGACAATAAACGTACTGATCAATAAGACTTGAAAGCTCGTAGAAAATTTGGCCCCAACAAGATGGTAATAAAGTGCAAGGGCTAAGGAAGTCAAGAACAAGAAGAGCCGATTTTTGGATACCAAATCTCTAAAAATTGCTAGTAGCATGCTCTACCCCCTCTGACGATTGACGTCATGAAACCAATCTTCTAAATTCGATTCGATCGCGTCTAGGTGACCATCTTCAATAGTATAAGCTGTATCACAGACTCGAACGATACTCTCTGCGATATGCGAACTCATCAGAATAGAGCCTTCTTCTTTATACTGCAATAGTAAACCATATAGAAATTCTGTCGCATCAAAATCTAGGCCATCAAATGGTTCGTCCAAAATAAGGAGGGGAGGTTTGAGATAGAAAGCTGTGATCAGGAAGACTTTCTTCTTATTTCCCGTTGACAAACTACCGATATCGGTGTTGAGAAATTCTTCAAAATGAAAACCTGAGATCAGGTCCTGCAATACATTTTCATCTCTCTTTCGATGATACAAACGACAGACAAAATTAAAATAGTGAACAAAATCCCAGTTTAAAAAACTATTGTTTTCAGTAAAAACTGTATAGGTACGGCTCTTATAGAAATTCGTATGAAAAGAGGTCGCCTTATCTTCTAAGGTAACAGTCTCAACTGCATACTGCCGATGATCAAAAACACTACTTAAAGCTTTTAGCAAGGTTGTCTTCCCAGCTCCATTTCGACCAATCAACCCTACTACAGAATGATTGGGTACAAGCAAATTCGTGTCTTTTATAATGGGCTTGTCTTTTTTATACCAAACATTTAGCCCCTTGATGTTTAAACACTCACTCTTCATCGACGCACTCCTTTATAAAGGTAAGAAGCCCCAACTAAAAGCAACAGCAAAGCGTATAACCATTCCTTTTGAAAGGCAAAGACTAAGGCACCGATCAAGAAGCAAATTCCTATAAGGATTCTAAATTGTAATTTCATATCTTGCCTTCTTTCTATTCACAGTATGAAAGATTACAATTGTATTTTATGCTTATACTATAGTACTTTTTTAAAGCAGATTCAAGCACTAATGGAACATTCTCAACGCTTTAAGCAACATTTTATCTTTGAAGAGAAAAAAGAACTAGATACCTCTAGCCCCTTTACTTAAAATCTTAATTTTTCCCAGTCGTCGTCTGTCCGTTTGCGATAATAGTACTCGGACAAATCCGGGTCTTCCATCACTTCCAGCAGAGGAAGCATGTCGTAGGACAAGTCCAACTTTTCTAATTGGTCCTTCTTAACCCAAGAAACTTCTCCTTCTTCAGATGATCTGAGCTGGCCTGTAAATTCTGTTGCTTTGTAGCAAAAGACAATATAGCGACCTCCCTCTTCTGGCTCCCAGTCTTTGACTGCGACGAGTTTTGGATCTGCAATTGTCAGTCCTGTCTCTTCGTAGACTTCACGAATGACGGATTCTACAAGGCTTTCTCCTTCTTCGATATGGCCACCTGGAAAAGCATAGCCAGCCCAGTGAGTCTTTTCAGGTGAGCGGTATTGGAGGACTACTTTCCCATTTTCAAGATCTTCGACCATGCAAAGATTGCACAGTATAGTAGGCGTTGTACGTGACATATATTTCCTTTCTATGATATTGACAATTAATCAATATAAACTTTTTTCTTTATCTCTTTTTTCATGACAAAGGGATTTACTAGCTCATGGTATTCATCGAAGGCATCTAAAAGGGAACCTCTTTGAAAGACAATTGACTTCTCTTTTAAATAATACTCCGAGTGAATCGTTACCAAACCATGACCATCAAAACTAAAGAAAAACACAATGAATAATACTAGGATCAGGCTAACAAAGAAACTAAACAGTAGCCCCACTACATTCTTCCAATTGACTGCGTGAGTTCGATAGAAGCGATACCAGATGTGACAAAAAATCGTCACTGCTCCTAGATACAACCAAGGGTTCCACAGGAGCGGAGTAAAGGCGTAACCATTGTAGCCTAATACAACGTTAGCAAAAACAAAAAGTAAAAGAATCAGATACAAGATTCGAAACAGGTTCCGATACTTTCTCATGTTGATCTCCCTTTCTTAGTAATTGGTTTAAACTGGATCTCCTAAAGTAACATCAACAGAATATGATAACCTAACCGGAGCCAATGTTCTATAAGGGGCGTATCCGGATCATTTTTTTTGCTGTCTAAGAATAGACTTAGCGATAATAAAAGTAAGCTAAGTGCTATAACTATTTTAAGAACCAATCTCATACCACCAAGAGCTAAAGAAACTATTGAACCAATTAGTGGTAAAGGGGAAAATATAAATGCCACTATGCCGAAATAGATCTTAATCAATGATAAAACCAATAAACCATAAACAACAATCTTCGTAAATAGAGAGACTCTTTTATCTTCTTTTTTCAGTTTTGAAATGAAATAGATGACATAGATCATATACATAAACAGCAACATATTTATTTCCCCTATTTCCCATGGATTTTAATTCTATTTTATCCAACATCCGTTAAGAATACAACCGCTTGCCTAGAAATGTCCAACAAAGACAAGGACAGGATCAGAGTTTCTTCACTTCTGCTGCTACCTTTTGGAGATGCTGTTCCCGCATGCTAGCGGTGTTCACATCCCGGCCGACTTCTCCCAAGATACAGACGCGCTTGGTTTTAATCCCACAGTGGTTCAAGACGGCATTCTTCAAAACAGAGATGCCATAACTATCTGGAATGTTGAGAGGACCTGAAAAGATCTTGTACCACCAAGTAGGCGCCATGGAGGTCGCATAAATACTGGCTGTTTTCCCTTTGAACAACTTCTTAAATTGCTTGCCTCTCAGGTAATTCCAGATAAAGCTTCCCTGGTCATTGGCCGAGTATGCAATCCCCGGTGTAAAGACCCGGTCGATCCAGCCCTTCATAAGGCTCGGCATACTACTCCACCAGATGGGATAAACAAAGATCAAGTGATCCGCCCACTGGATTAATTCTTGGGAACGAAGAATAAAAGGATCTTCCTCCATCCGCTTTCGATAGCCATAGCGAAGAACCGGATCAAAGTCCTCATCATTGAGACTGATCACTTTAAGTTCATGGCGACCTGGGTCAATATTTTCTACAATGGTTTGAAAAATAGCCTGACAGTAACTTTCCTTATCCGGATGCCCATTGATGACTAGAATCTTCATTCGTCTTCTCCTTCATTTCTTTGGTTCATTCTTTTATTTTTTACTAGATTAATTGATAATGGTTCAAAGATTGATAGATAGGTCCTTTAGGAATTTTTATTTGAAGAACACATCATCCTCAATTCCTTAACAGGTTTTCCAAGTTTAAGTATTTTTTCTTGGCCATCAAAAGTAAAACCCATTTTTTGATAGAAAGCAATGGCTCGCTTATTCTCTTTCAATACCCATAAATAAATCTCAGAGAAATGATCGAGAGCAGCAAATGCAGCATGCATTAACTGTTTACTCACACCTTTTCCATAGTAATCTTTTAAAACATATAAGGCGATGATTTCACCAGCTTGAATGGCTTCATCACAAAAATTTCCATAGCTGATAAATCCAACGACCTTCTTTCCATCCATCGCAATCAAGGTATTTTCTGGATACTTTTGACTAAAGAAACGACATCTATCTAATGTCATCGTCTCCTGATATTCCGCGGGTAAAAGATCGTCATAAGCCTCTCTCCACGTTTGCCAATGAACGAGAGATTTTCCTTCTATCTCTTCAGGAGTTTCCATTGTTTTAATGATAATCTTCATTCGCTTTATCCTATCTAATCCAAAGCCTTGACTTCTAACATCATATCGCGGATCTGTGCTGCCAATTCGAAGTCAAGCACTTCGACGGCTTCTTGCATTTGGCCTTGCAGTTTCTTGACCAGTTCCTTGCGCTCTTGGCGGTTGAGACTGGTAATATCCACTTCCTTGTCCTCTTCCTTGGCCACCGCCTTGGTAACAGAGATCAGGTCACGGATTTCCTTCTTGATGGTTTGTGGAACAATGCCATGTTCTTCATTATAAGCCATCTGGATTTTCCGACGGCGAGCTGTTTCATCAATGGCTTTTTGCATAGACTGGGTCATGGTGTCCGCATACATGATGACGTGACCCTCACTATTACGGGCTGCACGACCGATGGTCTGAATCAATCCGCGTTCATTACGGAGGAAACCTTCCTTGTCAGCATCAAGTATAGCAACTAGACTCACTTCCGGTACGTCAATCCCTTCACGAAGAAGGTTAATACCGACCAAGACATCAAAAACGCCCAAACGCAAATCACGGATAATCTCTGTCCGCTCCAAGGTCTTAATGTCCGAGTGCATGTATTTGACCTTGACCCCCATTTCCTTGAAATAGTCGGTCAAGTCTTCTGCCATCTTCTTGGTCAGGGTAGTGACAAAGGTCCGCTCTCCACGTTCTACACGCGCATTGATTTCACCCAAGAGATCGTCCATTTGTCCCATGGTCGGACGCACTTCGACCTCTGGATCGAGTAGACCTGTCGGACGGATAATCTGCTCGATGATGGTATCGGTTTGTTCCATCTCATAGTCACCTGGTGTCGCTGACACATAGACAATCTGGTGGACATGGCTTTCAAACTCTTCACGACGCAGTGGCCGGTTGTCCAAGGCAGATGGCAAACGGAAACCATAGTTGACCAACATCTCCTTGCGCGAGCGGTCTCCATTGTACATACCCTTGATTTGGCCCATGGTCATGTGACTTTCATCGATCATGATGAGGAAATCTTCAGGAAAGAAATCCAAAAGGGTGTATGGTGGCTCTCCCTCACTCCGGCCATCCATATGACGAGAGTAGTTTTCGACACCATTGGTGTAGCCCATCTCCCGTAGCATTTCAATATCGTACTCTGTCCGTTGTTTCAGGCGTTGGGCTTCCAGCAGTTTTCCTTCCTTCTCAAAGATAGCTAACTGTTCTTCCAGCTCAGCCTGAATCTTGGCAATGGCCACTTCCATATGGTCGTCATTGGTCACGAAGTGAGTGGCTGGGAAAATGGCTAAGTGGTCCACATCTCCTAGAACTTGACCCGTCAAAGCTTCAATCTCACGAATCCGCTCGATCTCATCCCCGAAAAACTCCAACCGGAAGGCATGTTCATCACGCGAAGCTGGGAAAATCTCGACCACATCTCCACGGACACGGAATTTCCCCCGTTGAAAGTCGATATCATTGCGTTCAAACTGGATGTCCACCAAGTCATTGAGCAAACGATCACGAGAAATCTCCAGACCAGGACGCAAACTGACCACGCTGTCGGAATATTCCTTAGGCGAACCCAACCCATAGATACAAGAGACAGAAGCCACAACGATGACATCATTGCGCTCTAAGAGGGCTGATGTCGCGGAGTGACGAAGCTTGTCAATCTCATCATTGACCGAGCTATCTTTTTCAATATAGGTATCACTCGATGGCACATAGGCTTCAGGCTGGTAGTAATCGTAGTAAGATACGAAGTACTCGACCGCATTTTCAGGGAAAAATTCCTTGAACTCCCCATAGAGCTGGCCCGCTAGGGTTTTATTGTGGGCGATGACCAGGGTCGGCTTATTGACCTGGGCGATGACCTGGCTCATAGTATAGGTCTTCCCTGTACCAGTTGCCCCCATCAGGATTTGCGCCTTCTCACCACCCTCGATGTTATCCACCAACTGTTCAATGGCCTGCGGTTGATCCCCAGACGGTTGGTATTTCGATACTAGTTTAAATTTGTTATCTGTTACTCGATTAATCATACTTTCTTCCTTTGATTATACTTCCCTTATTTTACCACAATAGACGATATTTCTCTGACTTTTGAGGAGAGAATCCTCACATAGAAAAAGACCAGGCTCAAGTTCCGGTCTTCATATTCATCATCATTTCCTGTCAGTCATGACACACTTGTTCATTATCAACTCTTTCTTTCCTTTCCCCTAAGAGATAGACAATCACTAGGGATACAAGAAGAACCAGAGTGGTGATGATTGATCCTTCTGCTCCAAATGCCCCTCCGGTCAACCAGTCAGGTCCATCTCCCATGGTAAAGCTAAAGATAGACGCATCTGCGCCTGTGCCACTGACTTGAAAACCAAGGAGATTTCCTTGTACATAGTTCCAAGTGCCGTGTTGGGCGACCACTAGCCAGATACTATCGGTATAGATAAAAAGCAGAGCAGCTAGCACCCCATCAAGGATGATATTCAGAACGGATAAGAAGGTCACTCCTGCATTACCCATATGCAGAATGCCAAAGAGACTACTAGAAATCACGATCGCTAAAGGTAGATTAGTTCTTGCAGCAATCCGAGTCAGAAGCCAACCTCGCGTCGCCACTTCTTCAGTCCCTCCTTGAAGAAGCCAAAATGGGAATAAACCTAGAATAAAGAGGATGGGTTCTAAACTTAATTCATTAAGCTCAAAAGACCCGATTCCCCCTACCTGGTAGACAAGGGCAATGACACCCATTTGAAGTAGTGAAAGCAAGATCCCCCAGACTAGATACTTGAGCCAATTTCTTTTTACAAAGCCTAAGCTTGATAAAGCATTCTTCTCTATGACCTTCACCCAAAAAATAAAGAGAAATAGTATGATTACAAAACTGAAAAGCTCATAATAGAGAAGATAATGGTAGAAAAATTCTTGAATACTTGCTGTCCCATTTCCTGGTGAAAAGAACTCCGCCAGAAAACCTATCACTAAGGAAAATGGTCCCACCAATTCACTACCAAGCCATAGTCCCCCTTCTATAAAGAGGGAGGCTAAAAATACATAGAATAGTGTAGAAATAAGAACTGGCATAGATGTGTTTGTTTTTATATCCTGAATGATCTTTCCTTTCTTCATGATCAACCTCCATTTATCTAATAGGTCCATTGTAACAAAGAAAATCCAGAGCTGCAATATTGTTTCATGTCAGAAAACCTAACATCGCAAGCTGATTTTTCTTGCTAATCTGATACATTTCTGATATAATAGCTTTTATAGAAAAACATAAGATCATTCATACTCTAGTTGGTATGAATGTTTTGTTTTTTTCAGGCCATCCTTTGGTCAATGCACTCATGGGTCAAACACCCAAAGAGAAATGAAGAAAAAGGAGACAGAAATGAAGAAAAAATTACTAGCCTATTTGCTTTTCTTATTTCCACTGGTAGCATTCGCTGGTCATGCTCATGCTGAAACGATCAAGGTCGTTTTCGACACAGCTTATGCACCATTTGAATTTAAAGATTCAGATCAAACCTATAAAGGAATTGACGTAGAAATCTTGGACAAGGTCGCTGAAATCAATGGCTGGGATTTAGATAAATCCTTCCCTGGATTTGATGCTGCAGTCAATGCTGTCCAAGCTGGTCAAGCGGATGCCATCATGGCCGGAATGACCAAAACAACTGAACGTGAAAAAGTCTTCACCATGTCTGATACTTACTACGATACAAAAGTTGTCATTGCGACGAAGAAAGCTGACAAAATCACGAAGTACAGCCAATTAAAAGGGAAGACCGTCGGTGTTAAAAACGGTACTGCAGCTCAACGCTTCCTCGATAAAAACAAGGACAAGTACGGCTACAAGATCAAGACTTTTGATACGGGTGATCTCATGTACAACAGTTTAACAGCTGGTGCAGTGGATGCAGTCATGGATGATCAACCCGTCATTCAATATGCCATCCAAAAGGGTCAGGACCTAGCTATCAATATGGACGGGGAAGCAGTCGGTGGCTTTGCCTTTGGTGTTAAAAAAGGTGGCAATCATGAAAAGTTGATCACTGAATTTAACAAGGCCCTCGCTCAAATGAAAGCTGATGGAACACTTGATAAGATTATTAAGAAATGGACAGGGGAAAGCCAAGCAACTGCTAACAGTGCCGTTCCAACAACAACTACTCCTGCTGGTCAAAAAGCGACCCCTAAAAAATCAACATATAGTATCTCAAGTGATTCTTCCTTTGCACCATTCGTTTTCCAGAATGGGAAAAATAAGTATACAGGGATCGATATGGATTTGATCAAGGCCATTGCCAAAGACCAAGGATTTACCATTGAAATTGATAACCCTGGATTTGACGCTGCGGTAAGTGATGTCCAATCTGGTCATGCGCAAGGAATGATCGCAGGGATGACCGTGACCGATGCTCGGAAAGAAACATTTGATTTTTCTGAACCATATTATACTGCTAACTCTATTCTTGCAGTCCAAAAGGATAGCAAGATTGATTCTTACGATGACTTAAAAGGGAAGACGGTCGGTGTTAAAAACGGAACTGCATCGCAGACCTTCCTTGAAAAGAATAAAAATAAATATGGCTACAAGATCAAAACTTTCTCTGACGGTGCTTCTATGTATGACAGTTTGAATTCTGGTTCTGTCGCTGCGATTATGGATGACGAACCGGTTATCAAATACGCCATTAAACAAGGACGTAAATTCAAAACACCTATCGAAGGAACTCCAAGTGGTCAACTAGCATTTGCCGTTAAAAAAGGTGAAAATCCTGAATTGATCGAGATGTTCAACAACGGTCTTGCAAACTTGAAGAAAAATGGCCAATACCAAAAGATTCTCGATAAATACCTTAAGTCAGATAGCAAATCAAGTACTTCAAGTACAGCCGTAGATGAAACAACAATCTGGGGCTTGCTCCAAAACAACTACAAACAATTGCTAAGTGGTTTGGGTGTAACCCTTGCCCTTGCACTTCTCTCTTTCGCGATTGCTATGGTGATCGGTGTTATCTTTGGGATGTTTAGTGTTAGCCCTTATAAATGGCTCCGCTGGACAGCAGAATTCTTTGTCGATGTTATTCGTGGAATCCCACTCATGATCCTTGCTGCCTTCATCTTCTGGGGAATTCCAAACCTGATTGAGTCTGTCACAGGTCATCAATCGCCAATCAACGACTTTGTTGCAGGAACCATCGCCCTCTCCCTCAATGCTGCTGCTTATATCGCAGAAATTGTCCGTGGGGGGATCCAAGCTGTACCGATTGGACAGATGGAAGCCAGCCGAAGCCTTGGAATCTCTTATGGCAAGACCATGCGTAAGATCATCTTGCCACAAGCAACCAAACTCATGCTTCCAAACTTTGTGAACCAATTCGTCATTGCCCTGAAAGATACGACTATCGTTTCTGCGATCGGATTGGTAGAACTCTTCCAAACTGGTAAGATCATCATCGCTCGAAACTACCAAAGTTTCAAGATGTATGCTATCCTTGCCGTCTTCTACCTCGTGATTATCACCTTGCTAACACGATTTGCAAAAAAATTAGAAAAGAAGGTTAACTAATGGCTAAATTAAAAATTGATGTCCATGACCTCCACAAATACTACGGTGAAAATGAGGTCTTAAAAGGAATCTCAACAAAATTCTACGAAGGGGATGTGGTCTGTATTATCGGGCCGTCCGGTTCTGGTAAATCGACCTTCCTTCGTAGTCTTAATCTCCTCGAAGAAGTGACAAAAGGTCAAATTACCGTAAATGGATATGATCTAACCGATCCAAAAACCAATGTTGATTTGGTCCGTGAAAATATTGGGATGGTTTTCCAACACTTCAACCTCTTCCCGCACATGAGCGTCCTTGAAAACATTATGTTTGCGCCAGTAGAGCACAAACTGATGACTCGCGAAGAAGCTCAAAAAGTCGGAATGGAATTGTTGGAAAAAGTTGGACTCGCAGATAAATCCGATGCCAATCCAAATAGTCTTTCCGGTGGTCAAAAACAACGTGTGGCTATCGCACGTGGACTTGCCATGAATCCAGATATTATGCTCTTTGACGAACCGACTTCTGCCCTTGACCCTGAGATGGTTGGAGATGTATTGAACGTTATGAAGGACTTGGCCAAGCAAGGGATGACCATGATTATCGTCACCCACGAGATGGGATTTGCCCGCCAAGTAGCCAACCGCGTCATCTTCACCGCAGATGGTGAATTCCTCGAAGACGGCAAACCAGACCAAATCTTCGACAACCCCCAACACCCACGTTTGAAAGAATTCTTAGATAAGGTTCTAAATGTTTAAAAAGATAAACTAACGATTGGTTTTTGAAGCATCTAGCAAAATTGCTAGATGTTTTTTTAGACTAAAAAAGCATTTTCAAACCTGAAAATGCTTTTCATTTTAACAAATCTGTTGCTGAGCTGTCTGCATCTTGTAGTAAACACCTTGCGCTTCCATTAGCTCTTCATGAGTGCCATGCTCAACAATATCGCCATCCACCATGACAAGGATCATATCGGCATTTTGAATGGTCGATAAGCGGTGAGCAATGATAAAGCTGGTCCGTCCCTTCATGAGCTGATGAAAGGCATCTTGAATCAAAGCCTCAGTCCGAGTATCAATAGATGATGTCGCCTCATCCAAGATCAAAATCTTAGGAACCGAAAGAAAAACACGCGCAATCGTTAAGAGTTGGCGTTGACCTTGGGACAAAGACTCTCCAGCATCTGAAAGATAGGTATCATAGCCTTGTGGCAACTGCCGGATAAAGAAATCCGCATTGGCTGCTTTGGCTGCTTCTATCACTTCTTCTCTGGTCGCATCTGGCCGAGAAAAGGCGATATTTTCATGAATCGTCCCGACCTTAAGCCAGGTTTCTTGTAGAACCATGCCAAACTGTTGCCGGTAGGAAGCACGGGTGTAGTCCGTAATTGGCACCCCATCAATCGTAATCATCCCAGAGTTCACAGGGTAGAAACGCATGAGCAGATTGATCAAGGTCGACTTCCCTGCTCCTGTAGGCCCTACAATCGCTACCTTACTAGCGGCTGGAACCTGAATGGTTAAATCTTTGATCAAGGTCCGTCCTAAATCATAGCCAAATGCAACGTGCTCAAAACCAATCGCTCCTTTGACATTCTGCGTTTCCAAAAATTGATGTCCGGTTTCCTCAATCTCATCTTGATCCAATACGCTGTACAAGCGCTCTGCGCAAGCTAATGCACTCTGTAATTCAGACAAGACGGAGGAGATATCATTAAAGGGTTTGGTGTATTGGTTGACATAATTGAGAAAGGTTACCAATTGACCGACAGTAAAGTGAGAACCTGAAATGATTCGAACCGCACCAAATCCAGCCACCACTGCATAAATCAAGGCATTCACAAAGCGAGTCGCAGGATTGACCGTTGAAGAATAAAAGACAGCAGATTGGGAATACTTGGCATAGCTTTCATTCGTCCCTTTAAAAGCCTTACGGAATTGATCCTGAGCGTTAAAGGACTGGATTAAACTTTCCTGGGTCAAAGACTCTTCGATCAACTGAGTTTGCAGGCCACGCGCCTTGGTTTGTGCTTGGAAAAGCGTATAGGAGCGCTTAGCAATGAAACGAGCAATCAAGAGAGACAATGGGGTCAATACCAGAACTGCTACCATCATAAAGAAATCTAATCCTGCCATGGTCACGATGGTGACAAGAATGGTTAAGAGGCCCACAAAGAACTGGTTAAAGACCATGAGAAGACCGCTATTAAGTTGCTCTACATCGGTTGTTAAACGACTGACGAAATCCCCACTTCCTTGCTTGTCCAGATAAGACAAGGGCAAGCGATGCACTTTTTCCATCACTTTTTCTCTTAGGGTTTGGCTAAACCGATAGACCAATTGATTGTAGAGAAGAGGATTGATCCATTGAATCAAGGTATTTGCCAAAATAATCAGCACCATTTGGATCAAAATTGGCAATAAGACTTTCATTCCTTGAGGATTGATGACCAGGTCAACCGCATGTCCAATCAAGATCGGTAACCAAACCGTTAAGGCTACTTGAGCAATGGTCCCGATACTGGCTAGAATCAGGAGACCGGGATGGTGAGCAAAATCTCTAAACAGACGTTTTAAATGACTAGAACGTTTTTGACTCATGCTTCCTCCCTCCCGTGTTGTGAATAATGAATTTCTTGATAAATCTCATTCGTGGACAAGAGGAAATCATGATTTCCTAGTCCTACTTGACGACCTTTATTCAAGACCAAAATCTGATCAGCCGACTTGAGACTATTGGTGCGTTGAGATACTAAGATCAAACTTGTGTCATTCAATTCTTCTTTAATCGATTTTAAGAGACGAGCCTCCGTCAAATAATCCAAGGCAGAAGTCGAATCATCCAAAATCAAGAAAGGAGCCTTTTTCAAAAGAGCACGCGCAATGGTCAAACGCTGGCGTTGGCCACCTGAAAAATTTCGACCAAAGGCTTCAACCGGCTCATCCAGCTGTCCTTCTTTTTCACGGACAAAATCAGCCGCCTGAGCTGTTTCTAATGCCCACCACAAATCATCATCCGATAGATTTTCTTCCATTCCAAGTAAGAGATTAGAGCGAATGGTCCCTCTAAAGAGCTCTGCCTTCTGTGGGACTACAGCTACCCACTCCCGCCACTCCTTGAGACTTTTAGGAGAATGACCTTGATGATAGAGGGCTAATTTCCCCTGACTAACGTCATACAAATGACTCAATAACTGAATAAGGGTGGACTTCCCAGATCCTGTACCACCGATAATTCCCAGCATCTGTCCTTGGTCAAGATCAAAGGAAATACCCTCTAGGGCTGGGCTTGAAGCCGTTGGATAGGTGAAAGAAACTTCCTCTGCACTGATCGCTTCTTGTTCTCTTGCGGTTTCCTCTGTCAAAGCTTCTAGGAGGTCTTCTTCTTTCAAATCAAAGATCTCTTGTACCCGCTTGGCTGAAATATAGCTGACATTTAAAGACGTAACCAGCATAGCCAGCTTGATCAATTCTGTTAAAATTTGCAATAAATAATTGACCAGAGCGACCAACATCCCTTGAGTCAGAAGACCAGCAGAGATGGTCAATTGTCCCTGCCAAATAACACAGACTAAGGTCGTATTGACCACAAGGAAGGTCAAGGGACTGACCAAACTAGACCAGATACCTGCGCGAATTTGCCAGACTTTGTAGTCCTGATTGACCTCTCTAAAATCTTCTAATTCACTAGCCTGTTGTCCAAAGGCCCGAATCACTCGCATCCCTTGAAATTGCTGACGCGTCACCGTGACCATCCTGTCTGTGATTTTCCGAATCTTTGCAAAGAGAGGATTGACAATCCGGGACATGATGACAATAATCAGCGTCAAAATGGCCACCATCCCCAAGAACCAAAGGGTTAATTTCGGACTGATCATAAAGGCCATGATAATAGAGCCAAAGACAATAATCGGCGCCCTCAAAAAGAGGCGCAAGAAGAGATTGATCCCAACCTGGATTTGATAAGTATCAGAAGTGAGACGGGTTACCAAACTAGATGTACCGATTCTATCTCGCTTGTTCTTTGGAAGGGACAAGATCTTATCATACAAATCCTTGGTCATCTCACGGGTAAATCCGACAGCTGCTTTAGATGAAAAATACTGAGCCGTAATAGCAACGACGACACCAAAGCTAGCAAATAAAAACAAAGCACCGACCATCATCACCACTTCGCTCGTTTCCTTTTGCGGAATGACCTGATCGACTAAGTGGGCAATGATTAAAGGCACGCACAATTCAAAGATAGCTTCTAATAGTTTAAATACAGGACCTAAAATAGTTTCCGTTAGATAACCCTTAAAATACTTCAATAATGATGTCATCGTCTCCCCATTCTCTTTATCTGGATATATGATTGATCAGTCAACTTCTTATTTAGCTTGGTTCATCTCTTGACGCAATTGGGTCACTTGATTAGACAAAGAAACCAACAATTCTGTTTGCAACTTTTGAATCTCAAGTAGATCCGTCTGATCTTGTTGCACCATATGGTCAATCTTTGTATGGAGCAAACGAATTTCTCGTTCCGATTCCATATTGACGTTAAAGTCATTTCGTGCTTGCAGGCGATCATAATCTGCCGCACGATTTTGACTCATCATGATTAAAGGAGCTTGAATCGCCGCAATCGTAGACAGGGCAAGATTAAGCAAAATGAAAGGATAAGGATCAAAATTCCAACCAAAAGGATGCAAGACATTCATCAACATCCAAATTGCCATCATAAGAATGAAACTGATAATAAAGGTCCAAGACCCGCCAAAGCGTGCAACTGAATCCGCCACCCGCTGACCAAAGGTATAGCTAGCCGTCAAGCGGTCTTCAACGTTAAAGGGAGCCTCCGTCATCGGCAAGACTGCCGTCACCTGTTGCTTGATCGCCTCATTTTTCTCATTCGCCCGGTCAATAATCTGAGACAAATAATCCATACAATACTGACTTAAATTCTTGTAGGTAATAAAGTCATCCATCTGACTATCGGGATAAGAAATCTGCAACATGGTTTGGATGGTATGATCCAAGTCAGCAATCAAAGCACCATGAATACTATCATATTCTTTTCCATCAATGATATCTCTTTTCAGCATAGAAATTCCTTTCATAGTTTTTGGACCAGATAAAAGTTAAAAACGCCTAATGGCGTTTTTACGTCTATTAAGGTTTGATACGGTGCAACATACGTGGGAACGGAATGGCCTCACGGATGTGTTTCGTTCCAGCTGCAAAGGTTACCATACGCTCGATACCGATACCAAATCCACCGTGTGGTACTGTACCGTATTTACGAAGGTCAAGATAGAATTCATATTCTGTACGATCCATACCAAGTGATTCCATCTTCGCTACAAGGGCATCATAGTCTTCCTCACGCATAGAACCACCGATAATTTCCCCGTACCCTTCTGGCGCAAGCAAGTCTGCACAAAGCACGCGATCTGGGTTCCCAGGAACTGGTTTCATATAGAAAGCCTTGATGTCAGCTGGATAGTTGATCACAAATGTTGGCAAACCAAAGTGGTTTGAAATCCACGTTTCGTGTGGTGAACCGAAATCATCTCCATGTTCCAAATGTTCATAATCCGCATCTTCGTCGTTTTCATGCTCTTGCAAGAGATCAATGGCTTCATCGTAAGTAATGCGTTTGAATGGCTCTGCAATATAACGTTTCAAGAGCTCAGTATCACGTTCCAAGGTTTCCAAGGCTTGAGGAGCACGATCTAGAACACCTTGAAGCAACGCTTTAACATAAGCTTCTTGCAAGTCAAGTGACTCATCATGTGTCAAGTATGAGTACTCAGCGTCCATCATCCAGAACTCAGTCAAGTGACGGCGAGTTTTTGATTTCTCCGCACGGAATACTGGACCAAAGTCAAAGACGCGACCAAGAGCCATAGCACCAGCTTCAAGATAAAGCTGACCAGATTGACTCAAGTAGGCTGGTGTTCCAAAGTAGTCTGTTTCGAAAAGTTCAGTAGAATCTTCTGCTGCATTTCCAGAAAGAATTGGGCTATCAAATTTCATAAAGCCGTTCTTATCAAAGAACTCATAAGTTGCATAAATGATGGCGTTACGGATTTGCATCACTGCTACTTGTTTGCGTGAACGCAACCACAAGTGGCGGTTGTCCATCAAGAAGTCTGTTCCGTGTTCTTTTGGAGTAATTGGGTAGTCTTGTGATTCACCGATGACTTCAATGTCTGTAATATCCAACTCATAACCAAATTTTGAGCGCTCGTCTTCTTTGACAATCCCTGTTACAAAGACTGACGTTTCTTGGCTCAAGCGTTTGATGGTATCAAATTTTTCAATTCCCACTTCTTCCCCAAATTTTTCAATAAAGTTTGGTTTAAAAGCTACACCTTGAAAGAAGGCTGTTCCGTCACGCAATTGCAAGAAAGCAATTTTCCCTTTTCCTGATTTGTTGGCCACCCAAGCACCAATGGTCACTTCTTGACCAACATAGTCTTTTACTTCGATGATAGTAATCCGTTTTGTCATGTTTCATCTTCCTTTTCTCGTTAAACTTGTCCGAAGACATTATCTTCTTTATTGTATCATAAAGAGGCTTTCAGTGCTAGATTCTACCTGTGAAAAGCTGATTTTTTTAAAGAAAAAGATCCTCAGCTCAAAGCTAAGGATCCGATATGTTTATTTTTCCATAAAGTCCTTGAGTCGACGAACAGCTTCTTTGAGGGTATCCAAATCTGTCGCATAAGACAAGCGAACATTTTCAGGGGCACCAAAGCCAGCTCCCGTTACTAAAGCAACCTCTGCTTCTTCTAAAATTGCTGTGGTAAATTCCGTCACATCCGTGTAACCCTTCATCTCCATGGCCTTCTTTACATTTGGAAAGAGATAGAAGGCTCCTTGAGGTTTGATGGCTTCAAAACCAGGTACTTCATTTAACAAAGGATAAATGGTATTCAAGCGCTCTTCAAAAGCTTGGCGCATGATCTCAATAGAAGATTGGTCTCCGGTGAGGGCTTCGATGGCGGCATATTGGGAAACTGTCGTCAAATTAGAAGTTGTTTGACTGATCACCTTGGCCATAGCTCCGATAATCTCTGGATCCCCCACTGCAAACCCAATCCGCCAACCAGTCATAGCATAGGTTTTAGAAACTCCGTTAATAACAATAGTTTGCTTGCGAATCGCTTCTGACAAGCTAGAAATGGACGTAAAGGTATTGCCATTGTAGACCAATCGACCATAGATATCGTCTGCCAAAATCAAGATATCATGCTCGACAGCCCAATTTCCAATTGCTTCGAGTTCTTCTTTACTGTAGATCATCCCTGTTGGGTTAGATGGTGAATTCAGCAAGACAACCTTGGTCTTGTCTGTCCGTGCTGCTTCCAGTTGCTCAACCGTTGCTTTGAAGTGATTTTCTTCTGTTGTTTGGAAAGTAACGGGTGTTCCTTCAACCATCTTGACCTGGTCCACATAAGAAACCCAGCAAGGTGTTGGAATGATGACTTCATCACCTGGATTGATAACAGAAGTAAAGAAGGCATAAAGAATAAACTTGGCGCCAGTGCCGACCACTACTTCATTGCGGCTGACAGCATAGCCATAAAACTCTTTCATATAGTCACTAATGGCATCCTTCAATTCTGGAAGTCCAGACGCTACCGTATAAAAGCTAGCCCGACCATCCTCGATCGATGCGACTGCTGCTTCTTGAATGTTTTTTGGAGTCGCAAAGTCAGGTTGACCAAGCGTCAAACTCAAGATATCACGACCTTCAGCTGCCAAAGCTTTGGCACGCGCATTTGCAGCCAAAGTCACGCTTTCTTCCATTTCCAATACACGATTTGATAATTTCATATTTCCTCCTCAAATCCTAAAAAACACTGGTTACTTTCCCAGTCTTGAAATCCACCACATAATAAGATCTGCCAGACTTAACTTCCCAGATCGGTTTGCCTTTAAAGCGTCCAAAAGTTACCCGCTCAATCGCGTCTTTGCTCTTCTCTTTCACAATCGCCTTTGCTTTTTTCTGGCTGATCCCCTCTTTTAAAGGGTAAGCATAGACCTGATCATCTGCCTCCGCCACCAAGACCGCTAGTTCTTGCCCCTCCTGGTCTTTTCCAATAAAGGAAAGATACGCTTCTTTGCCATGAAAGAAACTCTCCGTATCAATTGTAGCCATCGAAGAGTGCGACAGCGCTATGTTTCTTGCTTGTTCCATTTGATCCTGCATGCGATCCGAAGTTTTTTCAGCAAGAAATAACCAAGAAAAAAGCACTGTCAACACTAAGATACAGACTCCTATTATATGTTGCCATATGATAAAAAGATAATTTTTCTGTTTCACTCCCTCATTATACACCAAAGCTACCTAGAATTCTATAGATTTTCAAGAAAGAATTGTTACTAATATTTCATACCTGTTACAATGTTTTAGTATAAAATTGTTTGAGAAACAAACTAAAATTAACACCTTGTATATTTTTTGTCTATCATTTAATTATTTTGTCACATTTCTGTAACTAATTTGAAAATAAAATTAAAAGGCAGAAATACTATTTATTGATAAAATATAGATATGGAAAATTTAAAGAGATTATTCAAAGAAGCAAACGTAGATTTAAAAACCATGATCGTCTTCCACAAGGCAGAACGATTGATCCGTGCATCTGAGGCCCATATCTTTAAAAAGCACCAGTTGACACCAACTCAATTCTCTGTCCTTGAGACCTTGTACAGCAAGGGCGATCTTCGCATTCAAGATCTGATCGATAGCATTCTTGCGACCTCTGGAAATATGACTGTGGTTATTCGCAATATGGTCCGCGATGGTTGGATTACACGCGAAACCGATCCAGAAGACCGCCGTGCATATGTTGTATCTATTACAGATGCCGGTCGTAAAAAGATCGAAGAGGCTCTTCCAGATCATATTAAAAATATCCAACGCTTGATGCAAGTCTTTAATAGCGGCGAGCAAGCTGAGTTGACAGAACTCTTGAAGAAATTCAAACATATCGCCTAAGCCTACAGCTCAAGACGATTCTGACTCCAAAATCCTCTATTTTGGAGTTTTCATCGTGCATTCTCTTTATCTAACAGATCAAAAAACTATTCCTGATGCTTCTCAGGAATAGTTTTATTTATTCTTTCACAAAGATCCATTCTTTCTCTTGTGATAAATCCTCACGATAAGAGAAACCTGCTACTTCTAATGATTTCAGATCTTCTAGATGGGTGATTTCTTCCTTCATCATAGCCGTCACCATGGCCCCACGTGCTTTCTTTGAAATCGTCGAGTGAATCTTTAATGTCCCACCACGATTCTCCATGAATTTAATCTGGATCATTCGTTCGCGAATGGCTTTTGAAAAAACCAGTTCAAACTCAGAGGACAAGAGAGATAAGATCTCCTCCTCTCCTTCTAGTGCCTGATCATAGTCCTCTTGCCAGAGTGCCTTTAGAGACTTTTCCGCTGGTTTTAACTTCATCATAAAGTCTAAGCGATGAGGAGCTATTCCCTCATAGGCTGGGATCACCCCATATAAGGCAGTCGTGATCAACAAATGCTCCTGAAGATAAGTCTGCTCTTTTTCAGATAAGCCTTGACGCTCGATACTCCGGTACATCAGACCATCAAACAGTTCCAAAGCAGGATAGGTCTTAGCACTCCCATCTAACAAAGCCTCAATTCTTTCTTTTTCTACTAGGGCTCTTTCTTCTGAGATCCCGTAAAAGGTCGCTAATTCTTCTAGTGAGAATTGTTTCAAAGCTTGTAGGATGGTTTTTGTCTTGTGTGACAAGGGTTGGGACTCGACGATACGAGCCTGTTCGTTCAGTTCTTTAGCGGATGGAATTAATAATTTCATAGGTCTATTGTACCATATTTTTCAAAATTTCTTGACAGGAGTTTTTATTAATGTTATTATCTAGTTATGAAAACTAGATTAAAGAAAGGTGAAGATTTCGTGTCCGCTTTTTCCTATCCAACTTGGGAGGACCTGCCCGATCTAGACCTCTATCTCGACCAGGTCCTGCTTTATGTCAATAAAACCTGTGCACCTGTCCTCTCTTCTTCAGACAAGGGCTTGACGGCTGCCATGATCAACAATTACGTAAAACATGGTTATGTCGAAAAACCAGAAAAGAAGAAATACCAGCGTAGACAGGTAGCTCGCTTGATCGCTATTACAACCTTAAAAACGGTCTTTTCTATTCAGGAGATCGCTTCTACCTTAAATTTCTTGCAGGACCAGGCAAGTTCGGATCTTCTCTATAATAGCTTTGTTGCTTATCTCAATGAGCAAAAAGAGCCAATTGCACCCATTATTCGCTCTGCCTGTCAGACAGTTCAACTTTATCTAGAAACCCTATCTTATATACAACCAGCAAACAAGGAGGAAGAAACTGATGAATTATACCATGAAACTAAGTAAAAAATTATCTTTTGGTGAGGAGATCGCAAATAGTGTAACCCACGCTGTTGGAGCCCTCCTTATGCTCATCCTGCTTCCGATCTCAGCAGTCTACAGCTTTGAGCAGCACGGTCTTCTTAGTGCTTTTGGGACTTCTATTTTTGTCATTAGCCTCTTTTTGATGTTTTTGTCTTCGACTATCTATCATGCAATGTCTTATGATTCTCCTCAAAAGTATGTGCTTCGCATTATCGACCATTCCATGATCTACATTGCGATCGCAGGCAGTTACACGCCAGTTGTCCTCACCTTGATGAACAACTGGATGGGCTACAGCATTATCTTAATCCAATGGGGTACCACTATCTTTGGCATTCTCTACAAAATCTTTGCTAAAAAAGTCAATGAAAAATTCAGCCTAGCTCTTTACTTGATCATGGGCTGGTTGGTTATCTTTATTATTCCCCAAATTGTTAGTCAAACTACCCCTATCTTCTGGGGGCTCATGCTCATGGGTGGTCTGTGCTACACGGTGGGAGCTGGCTTTTATGCCAAGAAAAAACCCTATTTCCATATGATTTGGCACCTCTTTATCCTTGCTGCTTCTGCCCTTCAGTATTTAGCTATCGTTTACTTTATGTAATACAGCCTCTAGTCTTTTAAACCACACCCGAAAAGTTAGATAGAAAAAATCTAATTTTTCGGGTATTTTTTTTTGAAAGCAACTGAAAGAGTCGTTGCTGTCCGACTTCTTCCTATGAAGGAGAGATTAAGTAAAATACAGACCAGCCTATTAAAAAACTACCAGGATGAGTTCTTATAGACGATTTTGATTCCTAACACAATCAGTGAAGTAGGAACAAACCAAAAGGACCTAGTCCTGTGCAATACAGAACTAAGTCCTTTTTTACATTATTTGTCTAACTTTTGGGGATCAATACTAGCATTGGAGATTCGAGAAATTACATGATTTCTCAAATCTTTTTGTTTACATCAGATGATTCCCCCATCATTTCATGCTATGTACTATTTTAACATAGGTGGACAAATGAACGTATGGAGCTTTTATTCCGTCTTTGTCCCCTTATTTAATAGCTTGCCCATTTTCCTCAATCCAATCAGTAAGAGAGGGAAAGATAGGAGGGTCACAAGGCCTAGTACAAGGAAAACAGCTACAAATCCACAAGTATCGATGAACCAACCAGTCAGAGGGAAAATCACAATCATAGACAAACTAAACATCATGGAGTTTATACTAAGCATGGTGGCTCGTACACTGGAAGGCAAATAAATTTGTAAATCATTGTAGTATATAGGTTGATAAACTGCATAAAGGGCATTGGTCAAGAGATAGACGCTCAGATAGGCGAATGGAGTCTTCAAACCTACCAACAGCAAGGCCAAACCTGTCAATGCAACTAGAATTGGGAAGACTTGGTTACTATTCCATTTTTTCCCGATCTGACTGGCCAGATAAACCGCTAGGAGATTGAATCCACTACCAATCAACATAATGAGTGAAACTTGCCAACTGGCTAAGTCACTGATTTTTTGTTGGTAGTAAAAATAAAACATACACATGATGGTTCCTACCAGCTGATAGGTCAGCATCCAATAAAACAAGACTGGTTTTTCCTGCCATTCTTGTTTCACTACCACCAATATCCGTTTTAAGGTCAGACTATTTCTTTCATCTCTCTTGCTCTCTGGCTCTTTCATCAGATAAATCAAGAGAATGGAAAGTAATGAAAGACCTATGGCAATATGATAGGTCCAAGCCAAGGCCCCATGAACAAAGAGACCGGCTACTACTGTTCCTAACGTTCGGGTGACTTCAGCCACTCCGGACAAAAAGCTAGAAATCTGAAGATAACGATCCTTTTGACCTGCTTCTACCGCCGAATCAAACAAGAAAGCAGTATTCGTACCTGAGTCAAAATTATAAGACCAAGCATTGACCATCATAGCAAGCGCATAAATCCAAAAATTCCCCTGACCAAGTAAGATCAAGATAGAGGACACAATACTGGCTATGCGAGCCAAATAGAGATTGGTCTTGTAACTAAATCGATCGGCCAACATGCCTGATGGAATTTCGCTCAATAGACTAGTACCATGAAAGATACTCTCTAATAGCCCGATCTGAAGCAAGGAAAGACCATTTTGAATGAAAAATAAAATCCAGAAACTAGTGATTCCAAAATAAGATGTGAATTCCAGACCTGCTAAGAGTGGAATATTGCGTTTGTAAGTTCTTTTAAACATTGTTCTTCCTCTTTCAATTGATATTTTAAGTGTTTCTAAAAGACTTACCTAGATTTGCCTACATTTTCTCCACCTCTTTCATTGATCGTAAAAAGTTATGTAGTTGTTTATGGTTATAAAGGTTTGATTCGATGCATCACATACAGATACGGAACTGCATACAGATAGGTCTTGTACCAGCCATACAGGTAAGCATCTGTTCAATCCCGCACCCCAATACACTGTGCGCTACTGTACCCTATTTACGGAAGACACTACGATCTTCATTTTATCATAAAAAGTCGTACGGCACTAGATTCTACCTATGAAAACAAGAGTTTTAAAAAAAACCATCTTCAACTCATTTTCAGAGTGGTATTTTTGTGATTATTTCTGTACAATAGAAAAAAAACTGTATGGGGACAGTCAAAATGAAGACGAGCAAATACCAAGAAATTATTCATGTTCTAAAAAAAGCCATTCAAGACGGAGAACTGGTGACCGGTCAGAAAATTTCCTCCGTTCGCCAGCTAGCTAGTCAATTTTCTTGTAGTAAGGATACGGTGCAACGGGCCCTGCTGGATTTAACCTACCAGCACTTACTCTACGCAAAACCTCAAAGTGGCTACTATGTTTTGGAGCAGGAACCTGACCAACATGAGGATCTTCCACTAAAATTAGAGAAAGACCGCAACCACGCTTTTGAAGATTTCCGAACCTGTATCAATGAAACCTTGATTGGTCGTGAGAATTATCTCTTTAATAATTTTTCAGACCAAGCAGGATTACCAGAAGTACGCCAATCGATTCAAGGCTTATTGAAGGAAGAAAGCATTTATACGACTGCGGATCAGATCGTTTTAACTTCTGGTACACAACAGGCACTCAATATCCTCAGCCAAATTGACTTTCCCAATAAAAAATCTCAGATCTTGATTGAGCAGCCGACTTATCATCGGATGAATCAACTCTTAGATTCGCAGCAACTTGCCTACCGGACCATTCAACGAAATTTAAAGGGAATTGACCTCGAGGAACTCGAAGAGATTTTTAAGAGTGGCCACATCAAATTTTTCTATACGATTCCCCGTTTTCACTACCCACTTGGTCATAGCTATTCTACCAAGGAGAAAGAAGCAATCTTGCAACTAGCTGATCAATATGATGTCTACCTTGTCGAGGATGACTATTTGGGAGATCTTGATGGCCGCAATGCTCCTTCTTTTCATTATCTAGATCGCAATAATCGAGTTATCTATATCAAGTCTTTTTCGACCAATCTCTTTTCTGCTCTTCGCATTACTTCCATGATCCTTCCCCAAGCCCTTCTTAAACCTGTCTTGACCTATAAGACAATTCTGGACTATGATAGCAACCTTATTATGCAAAAGGCTTTGAGCCTCTATATCGATAACGGTATGTATCTGACCAATAAAAAGCGACTCCTCGCCAGAAAAAAAGAGGAAGAAGAAAGTCTGAAGACTTTGATGGATCAGTCTTCTCTTCTACCTCATCTGACCCTGACCCACGATGGGGTCCTAGTAGATCTTCATCAGGTTAAATCGCTTGCTGCCTTAAAACACAGTGGACTCCCGCTTGATTTCTTTGAAGCAGCCTACATCACTTCTTGTCCTTATCAACTCGCCAAGATCCAATCGGCAGATGTAGCCAATGTTTTACCAAAGCTGACGCCTTTTTTTGAAAGAGAAACCCTCGTATAGACTATACGAGGGTCTTCTTATTTCTTTAAGTGCTCATAGACAAGTTTGGCATTTTGAAGGCCAATCCGATAGTCGATGCGAATTAAGCGAATCGCTTCCATCTCTGGTTCTTTGAGGTACTTCTCTTTTTGTTCCTTGGGGATGCTACCTGGTTTTAGAAGATAATAGGTGAATTGATTTCTAACTTTAGTAAGCTCTACTTGAAGGGTGAAATAAAGTCCAAATAAGACAATAACAACTCCCATTAGGATGAGATCGTTTGACATGATTGTTGCTTCCTTTTTCTGTTCTTTTCTTTATTTTACAGCTTTCAAGCAAGAAAAACAAGGTTAAATTTGCATTTACCCCTTGTTTGTCCTTATTTCATCATACCGGCCTGGAGGTCATACATTTTCTTATACGTTCCTCCTAGAGCAATGAGCTGATCGTGGTTGCCTGATTCGATGATTTTTCCCTTATCGAGAACATAGATGCAATCGGCATCTTGGATAGTAGAAAGACGATGGGCAATAGCAATGGTTGTCCGCCCTTGGCGCATCTTCTTCAGAGAGTTTTGGATCATTTCTTCCGTCTCCTGGTCAATATTAGCCGTAGCCTCATCCAAAATGAGGATCTTAGGCTGAGCAGCAATGGTCCGAGCAAAAGCCAGAAGCTGACGCTGACCGGTTGATAAGGTAGACCCCCGCTCTGTTACTGAATGATCATAGCCACCAGGTAGACCCTCAATAAAGTCTGCCACATCCACAAATGCAGCTGCTTGTCGGATTTCCTCATCTGTCAGATCTTCATGGTACATCCGGATATTAGAAGCAATGGTTCCATGATAGAGAAAAGCTTCCTGCAGCACTAGACCGATAGACTTGCGCAAGGCTTCCTGGCTGTAGTCCTTGATATCCTTTCCATCAATCAAGATCCGTCCGCGATCAAATTCATAAAATCGCATAAAGAGATTGACAATGGAAGATTTACCAGAACCAGTATGACCGACAAAGGCGATGGTTTGTCCGTTTTTGACCTCAAAGGAGATATCTTTTAGGACATCTCGTTTGCCATCGTAAGAAAATGATACATGGTCAAAGCGTATATCTCCCCGCTCAATTTCTTTCAGACTATCCGCTTGCTTGGGCTCATAGTCAGATCGATCCATCATCTCAAAGACACGCCCTGCAGAGATGGTAGAGGTCTGCAAGGTTGCGAAATTTTGGGTAACATCAATCAAGGGTTGGAAAAGCTGGCTAACGTATTGGATAAAGGCATAAATAAGACCTGCTGTAAAGCCAGAAGACTGCCAATTTAGACCGAAAAAAGTCAGAATGACTGCATAGGCTAGGACCTGTAAAAGGGTCATAGCTGGTCTCAAAAAGAGGGAATTGACATCGATAGAACGATTGGCATAGTCCAAATGTTCCCCATTAATCCGTTCAAACTCATCGGTCAAACGCTTTTCTTGGCGAAAGGCCTGCACGATTCGCATACCTTCGATGGATTCAGATAATTTCACATTGATATCTGATAATTTCTGACGCGTCATTTTGACCAGGCGGTTGGATAACTTGCGATAGAGTCGAATGGAAAACCAAATGACGGGAAGAAAAGGCAGAATCCAAATAGTTAAATGCCAATCCAGGCTAAACATGGTCACCAGGGTCACTACAAAAAGTAAAAAGGATGAAACCAGACTTGAAAAGACAGTGGAGAACATATCTGCGACGGCCTGTGTATCATTGGTCACACGGGAGACAATCGAACCTGCTGCTGTCTGGTCATAAAAGGACATGCCCAGCCTTTGCAGATTTTGGAAAATATCTAGTCGGATATCTCTTACGATGGAATTGGATACACGCGCAAAGGTTAATTGGCTCAGGTAGGTCGCCAGCACGCGCCCAATGAATAACCCATAGTAAAGAATGAGAAACTGAAAAGCTGTCATGACCGGTGAACCTACTTCTGTTGGATCCACTAGGTGGTCAATATACCAGCGTGCCGCTAGAGGGATCGCCGTCAATAAAAGACTAGTCAGGAAGGTAAAAGCTAAGGCTAGGGCTGTTAACCATTTGTAACGCCACATGTAAATCAAGAGCCGCTTCATCACACGAGCTTCAGATGTTTTCATTCAGCTTTCCCTCCATTTCTTCTGATAATTGTTGCGCTTGGTAGGTTTCATAGTACCAACCTTTTTGACCCATTAATTCCTCATGATTTCCGTGCTCCTTGATTTGACCATTCTCCATTACCAGAATCAAATCCGCATGAACGATAGCGGATAAGCGATGGGCTGTGATCATGGTTGTTTTCCCCTTGCGTTCCTGCTTCATATTTTCGATGATCTGGTGCTCCGTCTTCGCATCTACTGCAGATAAGGAATCATCCAGAAGCAAGATCTCAGGATTCATGACCAAAGCGCGACTCATGGCAATCCGTTGCTTTTGCCCGCCAGAAAGAGAGACCCCTCTCTCTCCAAGCACAGTCTCCATCTGGTCTGGCATAGCCAAGACATCCTCATAGACCCCACAGGTTCTTAGCGCTTTTATCAACTCTTCTTCCTTGATCTGCGGATCCGAAAAAGCAACATTCTCGCGAATAGTCATAGCAAAGAGAATCTGATCTTGAGGAACATAGCCGATCAAACTACGCAGATCTTCCAAACGATAATCTTTGATGGAGATTCCATTTAGAAAGATATCTCCCTGCTCCAAGTCATGCTCTCTGAGTAAGAGACGCAACAAGGTGGTCTTTCCAGATCCAGTTGGACCCACAATCCCAAGGGTTTGTCCTTTTTCTAAATGAAAAGTAACCTTTTCAAGAACAGGCTCTTTCTCGTAGGCGAATTCTTTAATGTCATATTCCAAATCTCCATTTTGAATGTCTCTGACTGGATGGTTTGGATCTTGGATTTCAGGTGTTTCTGCTAAAAGTGTCTCAATTCGGTCATACGAGACGCTAGCCCTCTGAGTAATATTAAATAAGAAGCCCATGGCTTGAAGGGGCCACACGAGCATATTGAGATAGGTAATAAAGGTTACAATTTGTCCAACCGTCAGGCTCCCTTCCTGAACAAATAGCCCCCCGAAGTAGAGCGTCAAAACATAGGAGAGACCTACAAAAAGAAGAGTGGTCGGATCAAACAAAGCATTGTAACCGGCGGAAGTCATATTTTTTGAAAAGACCATTTGATTGGTTTTTTCAAAAGCCTGAATCTCATCTGCCTGAAAGCCAAAGGATTTGGTCACCTTGACTCCTGATACTGATTCCTGAACAAAGTTGTTCAGCTCTGAGAAGCCTTCTTGGGCCTCTTTGAAGGCTTTGTGGTTTTTGCGGCCAATAGCTGAAGTCACTACCACCATAACCGGTAGGGGCAAAATAGCCAAGAGGGTTAAGCGCCAATCAATCATGAAAAACATGCTGACTAGAGTCACCAAGGCCGTCACGGAAGCATCCACTGCAGACATAACGCCGCCACCAGCAAACATGGTTACCGCATTGATATCATTAGTAGCATGGGCCATGAGATTCCCTGTCCGATAACGCTGATAAAAAGACGGAGACATGAGCGTAAATTGCTTAAACAAACGGTAACGCAAGATCCGAGCCAACTTATTAGCCGTCCCAAAAATATAGCGTCTCCAGACAAAACGAAGACCATACATGGCTAGAGCTGCGAGGACCAAAAGGGCGATATCCACAACTAACTGCCCCAGTGTCAGCCTTCTTTTATCGATCAAATCGATCACAAGTCCCATGATTCTTGGAGGAATGAGGTTTAAAAAACTAACCAAGATCAAGGACCCTATCCCGATCAAGTATCGCTTCTTCTCTAAATTAAAAAACCAAGATAATTTCCTCAACAGATTCATCTTATTTCCCCTTTTTGGTGAGTTGCCAGCTACTATCCACCAGAGCAAACAAGTCCTCATCAGCAATTGTTCCATCGAGCGGGATACTCAGCCAATATTTTTTATTCATATGAAAAGCTGGATAAATCCCCTTTTGTTGAACGAACTGAGCTACTTGATCAGACTTGACATTCAAAACTTCTATTTTCCCTGACTTGCCAGCATCCAGTTTGTACCAATCAATTGTCATAAAGACACCATACCACTTGAGGGTGTCTCGGTGGCGAATCGCACCAGATTCAGGAGATCTTTCCCACAAATATTCAATCGTTCCCTGATAGTGTTGGGAAATATAGGCCATGAGACGCTTGGTTTGAGGATAGAGAAAATCTTCTACCTCAAAACAGGCTTGGCGGATCCTTGCAAGACTTTCTTGACAGGCTTCTCTGACTTGGCCAACGAAATTTCCTTGTAGCTGTTCCAGATGGATCTGGATATACTCGTCCCCTGTATCCTGATCATAGACCCGAAAGGAAATCTTCTGGTCGCAGACTCGGAATTTTAAGAGAAATGTGTCCGAAAAGACGGGGCACTGATACTCATAGCCTGCCTCTATTTTCTCAAATCCATAAGCCATTCCCTTTTCTGGCTGAAAAGTGTAGCGGTCAAAATAATTCTCTAAAAACAATTTCTCTCCCTTATTCATTTTTGCACTAGAAGAGGCTGGGAACAACGTACCCAACCTTGATAACGGATCCTCAAAACGACCTAAAGCAGTGATCGTTTCTTTTTTAAAACACGATGCGCGTGCCATGCAGTTGACAAATGCCCAATTGCTCCAAAAAGAGTGAACGATTTTCTACCGTCACACCTCCACCAGGCAAGATCTGAATCTTTCCCTTAGCCGCAGCTAATAAACGATGGTAATGTTCAAAACGTTGCTCTAGTGTGGCACCTAGACCTCCAGCTCGAGTTAAAATTCGAGCCACACCATGGATAGAAAGCCACTCAATCGCTTCTAGCTGATCTGTATGAGCTAACTCATCAAAAGCCATATGAAAGACAACCTCTGCCTCTCCACAGGCTGCTAGTAAAAGCTGCATGACCCTCTGGTCCAACTTTCGATCGCTCGTCAGTGCACCCAGCACAAAACTAGAAACACCTATTTCCTTCGCAGCCCGAATATCCGCTAGCATAGCTTGGACTTCAAGATCTGTGTAGACAAAGTCTCCACCACGAGGCCGGATAATGACACATAGATCCACAGACTTCTCTTCTGTCAGTTTGATTGCTTCCTGGATAACCCCTAAGCTCGGTGTGGTCCCGCCTACTGCCAGGTTGTCACACAGTTCAATGCGACCTGCCCCAGCAGCAATCGCCTTATCAATAAACGTTAAATTCTCTGCACAAAATTCAAAGATAAGCATGACAACTCCATTTTCATAGTCTTAAAATAAGGAGATACTAACCGTCACCTTGGCATTGCCATTTTCTACTCGCGCTTTTGAGATAGTATAACCTGCTTGAGGGATCTCAAGCGTAATCTGATCACCGTTCACTGTGAAGCCGCCTCCATTTTGATTGGATTGATCCTTCAAATAGTTGAGAACTAAGGATTTTGGAATCGGCATTTTCCCTAATTTAGCAGCTGTCACAGTCAAATTCATGACATTGTTTTCAACTTGACCTGTCATGGTTAAATCTAGATAGCTATCGACTGGCCCTAAGGAAACAGGAACTTTGACATGAAGGTCATTGCCATCCATTCCAAGTGCCAACTTTTGAAAGTCAGAATTGTCAAGAGCAGATCCAGCACTTGTTTTTACAACTTGACTCAATTGCACAGAATTGAGACTCAACTCAGTTGAGAGCCCTTCAGTGCTTACAGAAGCATTTGAAACTGCATTTTGAGCCAGTTCAATCAAAGAGTTCCCTGCCTGCACATTTCTCAGCTGCTCCCCTTCAGGGATGGATCCAGGAACCAACAGGATCACTAATAAAATAAATAAAACGATCACCATGCCAATCAGGCGTATCATCCACTTAAACATCTGCTCCTCCAATACGTGAAAAGTTGTATTCTTATTGTACCTTAAATCCAAAGAAATTGCGACTAAGAGGGGCCTTTAGAAAGCAAAAGAGACCGAGGAAACCTCGCATCTCTCTGTGCATTATTTCGATTTAATGTAGTTAACACCATCTGCTTTTGGTGCAACTGCTTGTCCGAAGAAGGCTGCCAAGACAACCATGGTCAAGACGTAAGGCGCAATTTGCAAGTAGATGGATGGGATACCTTTAAGCAAAGGCAATTGATTCCCGATAACTGCCAAACTTTGTGAAGCTCCAAAGAAGAGACTAGCCAACATGGCACCGATTGGGTTCCATTTCCCGAAAATCATAGCCGCAAGGGCGATAAATCCAGGACCTACAATAGTAGTTACCGCAAAGTTAACAGAAACTGACTGAGCGTATATGGCTCCTCCCATACCTGCTAGGGCACCTGAGATCATGACTCCTAAGTAGCGCATTTTATAAACATTGATTCCCAATGTATCTGCTGCTTGTGGGTGTTCACCAACTGAACGAAGACGCAAACCAAATTTTGTCTTGAACATGACGAACCAAGCAAAGAATGAGAAAAGAATTGCAACCCAGCCGATGATGCTGGCATTGTTGAAGAAAATATCCCCAATCACCGGAATTTTAGATAAGACCGGAATGGATGTTTTCCCAAAGGCAACTTTGATATTATCAGTTTGCCCTTTGTTGTACATTGCTTTAACTAGAAAGACGGCTAATGGAGGGGCCATCAAGTTCAATACTGTACCTGAAACGATATGGTCAGCACGGAAATGAATCGTTGCCACTGCGTGGATCAAGGAGAAAAGTACTCCAATTCCTGCAGCAACAATCAAGGACAACCATGGTGTCATATTCCCTAAGGTAGGCTCAAAAGTCAAGTTAAAGATAATTCCTGAGAAGGCTCCCATAACCATGATTCCTTCAAGGCCAACGTTAACAACCCCAGCGTGTTCTGAGTATGCTCCTCCGATACTTGTGAAGATCAGCGGCGCCGCATACACAATCATAGAGGAAACAAGAATACTTAAAATCGTTACAATACTCATTAGTTTGCTCCTCCTTTTTTAGCTGATCGCATCGAGATCATCTTTTCGATAATGTAGTGGGCACATACGAAGAAGATAATAGATGCTGTCACAATTTGAACGACTTCTTCAGGGATAGCAGCTGGCTTCATACCAACTCCCCCAATTTGAAGCGCTCCAAACAAGAAGGCAGCAAATGGAATACCAATTGGTGAATTCATCGCAAGAAGGGCAACGGCCATTCCGTTAAATCCAACACTCATTGAGCTAGTTTGAACATAGACATTTGAGTAAATACCCAGACCTTCTGCTACTCCACCGATACCAGCAAGAGCACCAGAAATGATCATAGAAAGGATAATGGTCCGTTTTGCAGACATCCCTGCGTATTCTGCCGCATTCGCATTGAGACCAACGGCACGGATTTCAAAACCAAGTGTTGTTTTCTTCATCAAGAACCAGATGACTACCACTGCGATGATGGCAAAGAAAATCCCGATGTTCATTTGAGATTTATCCGTCAAATTACGCAACCACTCCGTCTGGTAGACAGCATTGGCTCCCACATCAATAGTTGAGTCCTTGTTTTTCATCAAGGAAGCTGGGAAGCTATGGATCAGGGCATTCCCACCATAGAGAACAATGTAGTTCATCATAATGGTGATGATCACCTCACTGGTTCCAAGATAAGCACGAAGGAAACCTGGAATCGCTCCAATAAATCCACCGGCAATAGCCGCAATCAAAACGGTCATCGGAATCATCAGTAAGCGAGGCATATTTGGGAAGGAAAGGGCAAACCAAGTCGCCATGATCCATCCTGCAAAAGCCTGACCAGGAAGTCCAACGTTAAAGAAGCCGGCCCGGCTAGCTACCGAAAATCCAAGAGCAACTAAAATCAGTGGCCCCATAGCACGGGAAATATTACCCCAACTCTTAATCGAACCAAAGGCTTTCTTAAACAGCAATTCATATCCCCAAAGGGCATCATAGCTGAAGGCCCACATAATAATGGCACCTAGGACCAATCCTAAAAGGACAGACACCAATGGAACAGCAATTTGTTTTAAATTCTTATTCATTTGATGCTCCCTCCTTTACTTGTCCACCTGCCATGAGGATTCCAAGTTCTTGCTTATTCGTCGTTTCTGGGGTTACGATCCCTTGGATCTTCCCATCATGAATAACCGCAATACGGTCAGAAACATTCAAAATTTCATCTAATTCAAAGCTGACAACCAGAACGGCTTTTCCATTATCCCGTTCTTGAATCAAACGTTTGTGGATATATTCAATCGCTCCGACGTCCAAACCACGAGTCGGCTGGCTGACGATCAAGAGATCTGGATCGCGATCGATTTCCCGAGCGATAATGGCTTTTTGCTGGTTTCCTCCAGAGAGAGCCTTAGCTGGTACCACTTCACTAGCTGCACGAACGTCAAACTCTTCCATCAACTTCTTGGCATAAGAGGTAATATTTGGATAATTCAAAATACCATTCTTGCTAAAAGGTTCTTTATAGTAAGTTTGAAGAGCAATGTTTTCAGAGATCATCATATCAAGGACCAAACCATCCCGGTGACGGTCTTCAGGGACGTGTCCTACCTTCATTTCTGTGATTTGACGTGGACGAAGTCCTACAACATCCTTGCCTTTAATCTTGATTGAACCGGATTTTACCTTCCGTAGACCTGTAATGGCTTGGATCAACTCAGACTGACCATTTCCATCAATCCCTGCGATCCCAACGATTTCACCAGCACGAAGTTCTACTGAAAGATTCTTAACAGCTGGGACTCCCCGGTTTTCATTCACGACCAAGTTTTCGATCGATAAGACCACTTCTTTTGGTTCAGAAGGGCCTTTTTCAGTCTTAAAGGAAACAGAACGACCGACCATCATTTCGGCCAAATCTTGGTTGGTTGCTCCACCAATCTCGACTGTTTCAATAGATTTCCCACGACGGATAACCGTTACGCGGTCTGAAACAGCACGGATTTCATCCAACTTGTGCGTAATCAAGATGATTGATTTTCCTTCATTCGCCAAGTTCTTCATGATTGTCATCAATTCTTCGATTTCAGCTGGTGTCAACACTGCAGTTGGTTCATCAAAGATTAGGATGTCGGCTCCACGATAAAGCGTCTTTAAGATTTCCACACGTTGCTGCGCACCAACGGAAATATCCTCAACTTTAGCATTTGGATCAACTGCCAAGCCATATTTTTTAGACAATTCAAGGATATCTTGACCGGCTTTTTTAAGGTCCAAAATACCATGCTTCGTGGTTTCAGAACCAAGGATGATATTTTCAGCAACAGTGAAGGCTTCAACCAACATAAAGTGTTGGTGCACCATTCCAATTCCTAAAGAAGCTGCTTTTGAAGGTGAGTCTAGGTTAACAGTATTTCCATTTACCACGATGTCTCCGCTTGTTGGTTCCAACAAACCAGCCAGCATATTCATCAGGGTAGATTTTCCCGCACCATTTTCTCCAAGAAGTGCATGGATTTCACCTTTGCGCAACTGAAGATTAATCTTGTCATTTGCTACAAAGTCACCAAATTTTTTGGTAATCTCACGCATTTCGATGACATATTCATGTGTCATGTAGGTGTTTCCTTTCAAAAATTTTTTATTTCAATAAAATCTGTTAGACAACTAACAGATTTTATTGAGACAAAAATGTCTCACTTTAAAAGAAACGGCCCTTATAGGGAGGGCCGCCCAATTAAATATTATTTTTCAGGAACTTTAAGAGACCCATCAAGGATTTTAGCTTTGGCATCTTCGACAGCTTTTTTAGCATCTGCAGAAAGGTTGTCAGTTGTCAAATCAACACCACCATCTTTCAAGCTATAAGTAATCACTTTACCACCAGGGAATTTACCATCAGCAGCTTTCTTAGCCAAGTCTTTTACTGATTCTCCGACTTTCTTCAAGCTTGAAGCCAAGACAAAGTTAGATTTTTTACCATCTTTAGAAGTGTATTCACCTTCAGCTTTTTGGTCGCGGTCAACACCAAGAACCCAAACTTTTTCGTCTTCATTTTTCTTTTCGTTCAAGTCTTTTGCTTCAGAGAAGACACCAGCACCAGTACCACCAGCTACTTGGTAGATAACGTCTGCACCTGCAGCATATTGTGCAGCAGCAATTGTTTTACCTTTCGCAGAGTCACCGAATGAACCAGCGTAGTCTACTTGAACTTTGATAGATGGGTCAACAGATTTAACACCAGCTTCAAATCCAGCGCGGAAACGAGTGATAACTTCACTTTCCATACCACCTACAAAACCAACTTGTTTAGTTTTTGTAGTTTTCGCAGCAGCGATACCAGCAAGGTAACCAGCTTCGTTATCGGCATAAACAGCAGATGCTACGTTCTTTTGTCCTTCAATACGGTCATCGATGATGACATAGTTCACATCTTGGTTGTCTTTTGCAGCTTTTTTAACAGAGTCGCTCAAGGCAAAACCAACACCAAAGATCAATTTGTAGTCGTTAGAAACAGCTTCATCAAGGTTTGTCGCATATTGAGATTCATCTGTTGATTGGAAGTAGTCAAATCCGTTCCCTTTAGAAAGACCGTTTTCTTTACCCCAAGCTTGCAAACCTTCCCAAGCAGATTGGTTGAATGATTTGTCATCCACACCACCAGTATCGGTAATGATAGCAGCTTTCAAATCTGTTTTAGATTCTGAGTTTGCGCTATCTTTTTTAGACGCACGATTTCCACATGCTGCAAGTCCGATAGCAGCGACAGTTACTAGACCAAGGCCTAGCCATTGTTTCTTGTTCATTACTGAACCTCCTAAATTATTGTGCAACATTGTTGCGAAGTATTGAAAGGGTCAAAAGACCGCCTCACAGACCTATTAAGTCAGGTCTGTAAAGGAATATGGAAGTAATTCCTTGACCGTCATCACGACCGTCGATTTATCTTTAGATACTAAGGTTACAGGAAGGTCTGGCTCAAAAAATTCAGCCATGACCTGGCGACAAGCACCACATGGAGAGATGGGCTTTTCTGTTTGCCCGTAGATAATGAGCTCTTGAAACTCACGAGCTCCTTCAGAAACAGCTTTAAAAATGGCTGTCCGTTCTCCACAGTTGGTCAAACCAAAACTGGCATTTTCGATATTGACACCTGTATAGATTTCTCCATCCTTCGTTAGCAGTACAGCTCCAATTGGGAAATGAGAGTAAGGCACATAGGCTTGTTGACTCACTTCAACTGCTAAGTCAATCAACTCAGTAGTCGCCATGAGCCACCTTTCCTTCCATGATGGCTACACCAGAAGAAGTCCCGATACGGGTCGCACCAGCTTCGATAAAAGCAAGAGCATCTTCATAAGAGCGAGCACCACCAGAAGCTTTAACACCCATGTCGGGTCCAACAGTTTGACGCATTAAGGCCACATCTTCTACCGTTGCTCCTCCAGTTGAGAAGCCAGTTGAAGTCTTCACAAAGTCAGCTCCAGCTGACTTTGCAATCTGACAAGCGACGATCTTTTCATCGTCTGTTAAGAGACACGTCTCAATGATGACTTTGACCAGCTTATCACCGCTTGCTTCGACAACAGCTTGGATATCTTCTTCAACTAGTGCTAAATTCTTAGACTTCAAAGCACCGATATTAATGACCATGTCAATTTCATCGGCACCATTTTGAATAGCATTTTTTGTTTCACACGCTTTGACAAAAGGGGTATTTGCTCCCAAAGGAAAACCAATGACGGTACAAACTTTTACATCTGAATCGCGCAAGCCCTCAGCCGCAAAATTCACCCATGTTGGGTTCACACAGACACTGGCAAAATCATATGCCTTAGCTTCTTCGATCAATTTTTCGATCTGTTCTTGTTGCGCATCTGGTTTTAAAAGAGTGTGATCAATATATTTATTTAACTTCATACAATCTCCTGAGCTACTTAAGATATTATTTCAATAATTTCTTTAACGCTTTCAGCCCCTTCTAGTATTTTAACATTTTTTTTGAATTCTGTAACGCTTTCTTGTGAATTTTTTTCATTCACGAAAATACGAGCAATGCGTTCCCCTTTTTTAACGTGCTCTCCCACTTTTTTGTCAAATACAATCCCTGTTTCATAATCAAGCGGATCCGATTTGACAGCACGGCCAGCACCAAGTCGCATGGCTAACAGGCCAAATTCCATGGCAGGTAAAGCTGCAATGACGCCATCTTGATCTGCTGTTACTTCAAGGACCTGATCTACCTTGACGGGACGATGCAAATCCTCTAAGTCTCCACCTTGTGCCACGACCATTTCTTCAAACTTGGCTAAGGCTTGTCCATTGCTCAAGTGTTCATGAATGGCTTCAATCGATTGATCTACATTGGCCAATTTCAACATGATTTGTGCTAATTCACAAATAAACTCTGTGACATCAGCACGCCCCTGTCCTTTTAGAATATCCAGGGCTTCCAAAATCTCTAAACGATTGCCAATACTGGTTCCCAAAGGTTGGCTCATATCTGTAATGACAGCGATTGTCTTGCGCCCTACGGCATTACCGAGATCCACCATGGTACGAGCTAGTTCACGCGCCTCTTCAATGGTCTTCATAAAGGCCCCTTCTCCAACGGTGACATCGAGAAGAATGGCATCAGCACCAGCTGCAATTTTCTTACTCATGACGGAGCTAGCAATCAAAGGAATGGTGTCCACTGTCGCTGTCACATCACGCAGAGCATACAAGAGTTTGTCTGCTTTTACGAGTTGGTCGGATTGACCAATGACCGATAAGCCGATCTCCTGCACCTGCTGGATAAATTCCTCTTGGTTCCGTTCAATCTGGAAACCTTTAATGGATTCCAACTTATCGATGGTCCCACCTGTGTGGCCTAAGCCACGACCACTCATTTTTGCAACCGGCACTCCGAAACTTGCAACCAAAGGCACCAAGACCAAGGTTACCTTGTCTCCTACACCACCAGTCGAGTGTTTGTCCACCTTGATTCCTGGAATAGCTGACAGATCAAACTGTTGCCCCGTTTGGACCATCTTCATGGTCATATGAGAGATTTCTTCCGTCGTCATCCCTTTAAAATAAACAGCCATAGCAAAAGCGGACATTTGGTAATCTGGAACCGTTCCAGCAACATAGCCCTCAATCAGCCATTCAATTTCTTCCTTGTTTAAGGCAAGACCATCTCTTTTTTTCTGAATGATATCTACTGCTCTCATGATTCTTTCTCACTTCTTAAAATATAATAGCCTTTGTCTTTTTTTACGATTTCACAATTGCCAAACGTCTCTTCCATCTTGGCCTTAGCGCTCGGAGCCCCTTGTTTTTTCTGAATGACAATGGTCAAGTCTCCACCTGGTTTCAAATGTTCAAAACTACCGGTGATCACTTGGTGGACCACTTTCTTACCAGCTCGGATCGGCGGATTACTGATTACATGGTCAAAGACCCCTTCGACTGCTTCATAGACATCCGAAGAAAAGATCTGAACTTCCACGCCGTTTCGGCTAGCATTTTTCTTAGCCAAGTCTAGTGCCCTCTCATTGACATCGACCATGGTCACTGCGACTCCCTGGGCTTTAGCTAGAGAGAGGCCAATTGGACCATAGCCACAGCCAACATCGAGGACACTTTCCCCTTCTTGAAAATCCAGGGTTGATAAGAGCACCTGGCTTCCATAGTCAATCATTTTTTTACTAAAGACGCCGGCGTCCGTATAAAAATTCATCTTTTGTCCCAATAAAACAACAGCCAGATCATGAATATCATGGGCTGCATCTGGGTTTACATCGAAATACATTTTACTCATAAGGTTATTTTATCATAATTCACTCCTTTTTTAAATCGTTTACATGACCTCTAAAAATTGGTATACTAAAGACTACAATAGGAGTGACATATGGACAAAGAATTTCTACATTTTGAAAAAATTAATCGGGAAACCTGGCAAAATTTGCACCGCAAAACCACCCCACCACTCTCTCAAACAGAGCTCAATTCTATTAAAAGTTTTAACGACCGCATCAACCTCCAAGATGTACGTGACGTCTACCTGCCTTTGACAAACCTGATTGGAATCTACAAGCGTTCCAAAGAAGATTTGGCCTTCTCAAAAGGTATTTTTCTTCAAAAAACGAGTGAACGCCAACCCTTTATCATTGGAGTTTCAGGGAGCGTTGCGGTTGGAAAATCTACCACTAGCCGTCTACTTCAAATCCTGCTGTCGCGAACCTTCGAAGGCTCTACAGTAGAATTGGTGACAACAGATGGCTTCCTCTATCCAAATGCTATCTTAAAAGAAGAAGAGATCCTCAATCGAAAAGGATTTCCGGAAAGCTATGATATGGAATTGCTCCTTGATTTTCTCAATCAAATTAAAAACAACAAGAGCGTAGAAATCCCTGTCTATTCCCACGAAATATACGATATTGTTCCAGATGAGAAGCAAACCATTTTACCAGCTGATTTTGTCATTGTAGAAGGGATCAATGTCTTTCAAAATCCGCAAAATGACAGTCTCTATATGACCGATTTCTTTGATTTTTCAATCTATGTGGATGCCGCAGTAGACGATATCGAATCTTGGTATCTCGATCGTTTCCAAAAACTCCTTGCATTAGCTCAAAATGATCCTAATAACTACTACTATCGATTTACAGAGCAACCCCTAGAAGAAGTTTTAAGCATGGCCCATCAGGTCTGGGAATCCATTAATTTAGTCAACTTGCAACATTACATACAACCAACCAGAAACCGAGCTGATCTGATTCTCCATAAGGCAACCAACCATGAAATCGATGAAATTTATCTCAAACGCTAGAGAAAATGGCCTTTTAACGGTACTTTTTTAAGGAAAAGCTATTTTAGGCTTGTCAAATCTTAACTTTTCATATATAATGAGATAGTTAGATTATCAATGGAGGTGAATAACTTGGCAAACATTAAATCAGCTATCAAACGCGCTGAATTGAACGTTAAACAAAACGAAAAAAACTCAGCTCAAAAATCAGCTATGCGTACTGCAATCAAAGCTTTTGAAGCAAACCCATCTGAAGAACTTTACCGCGCTGCTAGCTCAGCTATCGATAAAGCAGAAACTAAAGGTTTGATCCACAAGAACAAAGCTAGCCGTGATAAAGCACGTCTTGCAGCGAAACTTGGTTAATCAAGAACAGCATAAAAATCAAGCTCTCCGGAGCTTTTTTTGTGCCTAATTTTTTGAGAGGTGCTTATGAAAATTGTTATTATTGGCTATTCTGGATCTGGAAAATCTACTTTGGCTGAAAACTTAGCCCGCCACTACTCCATTCCCAAGCTCCATATGGACACCCTTCAATTTCAACCCGGTTGGATAGACAGTGACCGGGATTGGATGGAAGGTGAGATGAGACAGTTTCTCAGCGATCATAAAGACTGGGTCATTGATGGCAATTACTCTTGGTGCTGCTATGAGGAAAGAATGGAGCAAGCCGACCAGATTATCTTTCTCAACTTCTCTCGTTGGAACTGCCTCTTTAGAGGCTGGAAACGATACCGCCGTTATAAAGGCCGCGTCCGTGAGAGTATGGCGGCAGGTTGCCCCGAACGCTTTGACTGGGAATTCATCCGTTGGATCCTTTGGAACGGTCGCCAAGACAAACAGGTTACACGCTATCAAACCGTCAACCAAACCTATCCAGACAAATTTGTCTCTCTCAAGAACCAAAAAGAGCTGGATGCGTTTCTAAAAAACATACAATAAAAAAGGTTGGGATTGAAATCCCAGCCTTTTCTTATTTATCAACGTAGTCTCCGCCAGTAAAGCCATAGTATTCTTCCAGACTCAAGCCTGAGTCCGCAATATCTTGTGCTTCTTTTCCGATATAGCGGAGATGCCAGCTTTCTGGCATGTAGCCTGTTACTTTTTCTTTTCCTTCTTGGTAACGAACCACAAAGCCATATTTAGCAGCATTCTTGAGCAACCACTTACTTGGTCCAGGTTCGGTTACCAAATTACCACTGGTATCGATCAAATCAAAGGTCAAACCAGTTTGGTGTTCACTATAACCTGGTCTTGCGGAATAACGATCTGCGGCTTCCTGACCATCTTGATTGACATAGTTTTGATAGAGTTCAACTTGGGTATCGTAGCTACGAAAACCACTATATTGGTCACTGATCGGATAACCCTCTGCCTGCATGGCTGCAATCAATTCATGAAGGGCCGAAACAGCTTCAGGATCTTCACCTGGGTTAAAGTCCGGCGCCAAAGGATAATGTTTGTTGGCGATCATCACCTCACCATATTTCCCTTTAACACTATAGTAAGAACCATTGTAGCTGACACCAGAGTCCACTTTCACATCTGACTTACCAGCTTTTGACGACTCTTCTTTGCCAGTCTCTTTTGATGGATTCTTTGCTGAAGACATTTCTTTGGAAGACTTGGTTTGCGTTTGTTTGGTTTCTTCTTTTGCAGAAGATTTAGAACTAGTGGATTGAGATTGGGAGCAAGCTGTCAGGGTTAACAAGGCAACTGTCACCAAGGTTAATTTGGAAAATCTTGCTTTCATGGGAATCTCCTATGATTCTTTTGTTACGACAATATCCGTAATCACATAACTTGCACCTACTTTTTTCAAAGTATAAGTTTTGTACTTGCGGTTTTGTGAATCTGGATGACTATCTGTATAATGCACGGTAAAATCTTCATAAGTCTTAATCGTCACCACACCATTTTCTTCAGTGACACTTTGAATGTCCAAAGCTCCGGGAGTATAGTAGTCAATTTTAGCCTTTCGAACACCATCACCCGTTGTGAATTCTACCATGTCTTTGTAGGCTTGACTTTGTGTGTCATAGTATTTAGAGTAAGTGTTATTTCGATTTGAAACTGAGCTAAAGACAGCGTCGCGATACTCTTTCAAGAATTCTTCTGCCAGGGTCCGATTTTGTTCTTCTTTGGCTGCTTGCGCTTTCTTAGCATCTTGAGCACTCTTGATGCGTTTTAAAGTATCTTTGGCTAGTTTGAGTTCGATCGGATCGTTTTCACCCTCTTCAATCGTCACCTTAGCCTTTTCGGTTGTGTAGGTTTCCCCATTCATGTTGAAGACGGCATGTACTTCAATTTCTTGATAAGGGATGCTATCTACTTCAAAGGTTGTGCTGGTTCCGACTTCTTTGCCGTTAACCACAACCTTTACATCTGTTGGGTTTTCAACTTCATCTGGGAACTCAACTTCTAAATTGCGTTTTTCAGAATTCAACTGCAATTCTAAATTATTCTTGGTTGCTTTTTTAGGATTGAGATGGATCTTAGAAGTGACATTTCCGACCTCTGTTTTAGCAGTCAATTCCATTTCTTTTGTATTGTAATGGAAAGAACCAAGGTCTGTAACTGCATCTTTCTTCAAGGTCACGGTTTTATTGGCAGCCACTTTGAGTTTGGCTTGGTCCAAATTGGTCTTGACCTTCACTTGCACTGGATAGCTGGCCACACGGTATTCTTGGAAGATCCCAAATTTCTTGTCCGCTTTTTCCAAACCAAAGATCTTGTTTCCAGATTTATCCGTATAGCTGCCTTCTCCACCATTATCAATGATCTTGTTCAACTCTGTGCCGATATCGACCCCTTGATCTTCCATGCTGGTGATAAAGCTTTCGGCTTCATCCTTTGTCCATTTATCGTTATCGGTTGAAAGCAGATCTGCTGCTTCGCGATAATCCTTGGTGTCCACTGCCTTAATAAATTTATCTGCAGTCACTTCGACACGTGTTGTAGACTGGAAGTAAAAGAAGGATGCCACCAAAGCGATCACAAGGACTGCAATAGCAGAAATAATCCCAATTTTCTTCTTGGAAAGTTTCTTTCCACCCTTCGTTTTAGGGGCCTTTTGTTTTTTCTGAGCTGGACCTGCTTCTGTGACATTTGGACCAGCAAAGACCTGCGTTTGCTCAGCAGCAAGTGGAGTCGTAAACTCTTGAGTCGGCTGTTGAGGGACATATTCCTGTGTTTCTTCTGTTGAATCTGGGGTCGCAAATTCTGCTTCAGGCACAGGTCCTACAAAAAACTCGAAGTTTTGACTTTTAGCCGCGGTAAATTCTTCTGCACTTGGCTTGCGGCCATAGGTTTCTTCAAAATGTTGCAACCAAGCCTGACGAGCTGCTAGAAGTGGATCGACATTCTTCACTTCTTCAACTGGTTCAACCACTGGTTCCTCGACAGGAGCGACTTCCTCAGATTGTGCATTTCCTGCGATAGACTGAATTTGTTTCAAATCAAATCCACAAGCTTTCCCAGCCATAAACTCTTCTGGTGACGGTTTGCGACCGATCACTTTTTCAAATAATTCAACCCATTTCTTTTGCATGGATCTCTTCTCCCTCATTATAAAATAGGGAAAGTGGGTTCCCCCACCTTCCGTTTTGTGATATTGTTAGAATCCAAAGTTAGAGAAATTTGGAGCACTTGGAATAAATCCTACGGCTACTTGTTCTAAAATACGAGCATTCACATAAAGAACAAAGATGGCAATGAGAAGCAAGACAAAAGATGATGCTACAAGAAGCAAGAATTTGTCTGCTTTAAAGCTTGTCTTGTTCAATCCTTGATGAACCACATAGCATGTTCCAACAAAGAACAAGAAGAAAATTAGGAAGTTTACAAAGCCATAAAATTCATAAACTTTTACAAGACCTACTAAGAAAGCGAGAAGGGCAAGTGGCAAAGTGTAAACAGACAAACGTCCAAATTCTTCAAATGAACGACCGTAACTGTATTCCTTATCTTGAAGAAGCACACGGCGAACAAAGAATCCTGCTACTTGGAAAGCGTAAATGCTAAAGAAGAGGGAAATCAATGTCAACATAAAGGCACGGAAATCCATTCCATAACCACCTGTAAATCCACTAGCTGTGAAGAAGGTCCCCAAGGTCAAGACAAAGGCAGTCAAGACATACTGTAAAATTCCGTTAAGAGCTTTTGGATTTTCTACAGCCGTTGGACGTTTCAAAGCTGAAAGGAACCAATTCCAATAACCACCAACGGCAACACCAAATTGACTTGGTTGGGCAGGATAAGCTTGTCCTGGTTGGCCTTGGAAAGGAGCTTGTTGATAAGCTGCTTGAGTAGGTTGTTGGTAAGCTTGTTGTGGAGCTTGTTGGAAAGCAGGACCATTCCCTGGAGCAGGCTGAGGTGCAGGCTCTTGGACTGGAGCTGCGACAAATTCTGGGGCTTCTGGAGCTGCAACTGGTTCTTCTGTAGGTGCAGTTGGCGCTGCGACAAATTCTGGGGCTTGTGGCGCTGCAACTGGTTCTTCCACAGGTGCAGTTGGTGCTGCGACAAACTCTGGGGCTTGTGGCGCTGCAACTGGTTCTTCCACAGGTGCAGTTGGTGCTACGACAAACTCTGGGGCTTGTGGCGCTGCAACTGGTTCTTCCACAGGTGCAGTTGGTGCTGCGACAAACTCTGGAGCTTGTGATGCTTCTGGAACCACTACTTCTTCTTGAAATTCTCCAGCAGCAAGTGCTTGAGCAATTTCTTCTGCACTAGCAGAACGACCGTTTACGGCTTCAAAATAATCCAGCCAATCTTGTTTTAACATATTTAATCTCCTTAACTATTGTTCATACTAGGGTATTATACAAAATTTCTGAACCATTTTCAATGAAAGACTGGAAAATCCCTGTAATATCTTTTGAAAAACATACAAATTCTACTCATTTTTAGAAATTAGTAAAGAAAACGACCTCTTTTCAGAGGTCGTAGAATGTAGACAAACTATTTTAAAGTAAAATAAGTTAAGCTATTCTTCAAAGAAATAAAAATGAGTTCCAATTTTAAAATCGATTCAAAAAAATACCAAAACTTTCCGCTGTGAGTAAAGTGCCTGAAACAATAACGTTTCAGGCACTCGGAATTATTGAGACCTTAGGCTCAATAATTAGTCTTGGAACTTCGAAGAAGTTCGCAGACGTCCGTACTCACCTAAGGAAAGTTTTTAATTTGATTTTATCTTCAATCTGAGACCTCTTTTCAGAGGTCTTTTTTTAGGATTCAAATGCATCCATGCCACCTTGGACGTTGGTCACATCATAACCTTGCTCTTCCAAAAATTGGCAAGCGCGTGCTGAGCGTCGACCAGACTTGCAGATGACATAATAGGACTGATCTTTATCCAGCTCAGTATAGCGATCTAGTAATTCTGACAAGGGAAGCAAGGTCACCCCATCTAGATGAAGGGCATCGTATTCCTCCTGCTCGCGAACATCGACAACTTGGATTTCTCCTGCTTGGTACTTTGCTAAAAAGTCATTAAATGGAATTTCTTTCATATTTTCTCCTTTTTCATGCCACTATGGCAAGGTTAGTATTTCATATTTAAAATCAATAGCTTCTATAAAGCGGAATAGGTCTTGTGTCTTGATAAAGATGGTTTTTTCATTGGTATTTGGATGGAAGGTCATGATCTCCTCTGACACAATGTCTTTATCGAAATAGACTCGAATATCTTTTTCTTCATTGTTTAATAAACCAAAGGGAGATACTGTCCCAGCTGGTAATTGCATTTTTTCTGCTAGGGATTCTGCTGAAGCCATGCGGATCCGGTTGGCTTCCACTTGCTCTTTGAAATCATCCATATCCAATGTTTTCTTGTCGTCCATGATGAGAAGATAGAATTGGGTTTTCTTCTTGTTGGTCAAAAACATGGACTTGGTCCGGACACCTTCTAAGCCTTCAATGTAAGAATCGGCCTGCTCAGTCGTGAATGCAGGTGGGTGCTCCACTACTTCAAATTCGATCCCAAGTTCTTCTAATTTGTCTTTAACTTGTTGGTATGCCTCCATCCCCGATCTCCTTTATCTTCGAATGATCTCTTGTACCAATGATTGCAATTCTGGCACCACCTCTGCCTCAAACCAAGGATTCTTTGCCATCCAAATCTGATTGCGAGGGGAAGGGTGAACAAGTGGAAAATAGGTTGGTAAATAGTTCTTAAAATGCTGAACCCGTTCGGTTACCTTGCCACTCACCTTTTCATGAAGGTAGTAAGCTTGGGCATATTGTCCAATCAAGAGGGTCAACTCAATATCCGGACACTCCTTGAGAAGTTGAGGATGCCACTTTTCCGCAAAACCTTTGCGAGGGGGAAGGTCACCAGATTTTCCATGCCCTGGGAAATAAAAGTCCATGGGAATAACTGCGAACAAACCAGAATTGTAAAAGGTGTCTTCGTCAACTCCTAACCATTCGCGCAGGCGGTCACCACTCTTATCCTTCCAATAAATATCAGCTTCCTCCGTCTTCATCCCTGGAGCTTGTCCGATAATATTGATACGAGCAGTTTTTGGAGCTGCAAAGAGTGGCTCAATCCCTCTATCCGTATAAGCTTTATTTTGAGGGTCTGCCATAATGGCTTGTTTAATAGTTTCAATCCTTGACATACGAACTCCTTCTATGGAAAAACTCAGCCAGAAGACCTGGCCGAGTAGTGGATTATTTGATTAATTCGTAGATGGCTTCTGCGTAAATAGCTGCTGCACGATAGAGATCTTCAACATCTGCGAATTCATTAGCTTGGTGCATGGTATTGACATAATCTGGGAACATAGCTCCAAAGGCAACACCACGTTTCAAGAGGCGACCAAAGGTACCACCACCGATCACTTGTTCGTGTCCTTTGAGACCAGTTTGTTTTTCATAAACACGCAAGAGAGTGGATACCAACTCATCATCCATCGGAACATAGTGAGGGGTGTGACCATGGGCTGACAAACTCACTGTAGCCACTCCATCGATCTTTTCAAGGATGGCCTTGATGGTTTCAGGATCTGTACCTTGAGGGTAACGGATATTGAGGGCAATAGTGTTGTCTGCTTGGCTTTCATCAAAATGGAAGACACCTGCATTCATGCTCAATGGTCCCATTTTGGCATCTGTATGGGCAATTCCTAATTTTTCACCTGCAAAATCTTCGTGAAGAAGTGAAGCTGTCACATGAAGGTAAGCCTTAGCAGCACCACCAAAATCAAATTGGTTCAACAAGAGAGCCAAGTAGGTCGCACCATTAATTCCATCTTCAGGAGTTGATCCATGAGCAGATTTCCCGACAATCGTAACGGTATAGGTTTCTTCATCAACAGTTGAGATTTCATACTTGAGTTGGTGTTCCTTGGCAAAGGCATCTAAGAGGCCAGCAAGATCTGGTAGTTGTCCAGAAACGACTGCAGTCGCTGACTCTGGTACCATGTTTTCACGAAGGCCACCTGTAAAGCTATGAAGATGGGCACTTCCTGTGTTGTCATTTCCAAAATGAAGGTACTCAGTGATGTTTCCTTTTTCCCCATTGATGATTGGGAATTCCGCATCTGGTGAGAAGCCAAAATCTGGCTCAGGAAGTCCGACATGTTTGAAATAGTAATCCATGTCTCCCCATCCTGATTCTTCATCCGTACCGACAACAAAGCGCACGCGCTTAGAAACAGGGAGTCCTAGGTCTTTAATGATCTTCAAACCATAGTAGCAGGCCATTGTAGGCCCTTTATCATCAGACGAACCACGCGCATAGAGCTTGCCATCGATAATTTCTGGTTTGTAGGGATCCGTCTTCCAGCCACTACCTGCAGGCACGACGTCCATATGGGCAAAGATCCCAAGCTCTTCTTCTCCTTCACCAAAAGTAAAATGACCGGCATAATTGTCGACATTCTTGGTTTCATAGCCATCACGTTTGGCAATTTCCAAGAATTTTTCAAGAGCTTTTACAGGACCAGGTCCAAAAGGATGCCCTGCATCTGCCTTGCTGTCATCGCGTTCAGAATTGATTTCCAAGAGGCTGTATAAGTCAGCCATCATCTCATCGCGACGTTTTTCTACTTCTGCTTTAAAGTCAACTGTTGTCATGAATTCCTCCTCAATCTTCTATTTGCTAATTGGCTTAGCGTTTGTCAATGATTTCGTCCACTGGTAAGCGATAGCTTGGCTCTACTTTTTCAGCCGCATAGCCAACCGTAATCAAGACTTCCGGACGGAAACGCTCTTCGATGTCCAATACTTCATTGATTTTTGATTTATCAAATCCCAAGATAATATTGGTTCCAATGCCTTGGTCCGTCAAAGCAAGTACCAAGTTCATGGCCACAAGACCAGCATTCAAAGCCAAGTAATCACTTGTTTGTTGGGCATCATAGCGTGCAAATTCAGCAGGAAGATTTTGCATAAAGTATTGCAACTGCTCGTCTGTGAAGTTTTTCACCCCACCGACACGTGCAATCTTACGAGCACGTTTTTGCAAATCAGTATCTGTAAAGAGGGCGATGGTCACAGGTGCTTCCATGACTTGATCGTAGTTTGCACCATAGGCTAATTTTGCCAATTCCGCGTTTTTTTGACGAACGACCACAAATTTCCAAGGCTGGCTATTGTGGGCACTAGGGGCCAAGGTTGCGATTTCAATGGCAGTCCGTACATCCTTTGGATCGACCGGTTGGTCAGTGAAATGCTTGATCGCATGGCGTTTTTTATTGAGCTCTAGAAATTTCATAAGCTTCTTCCTTTTCTATTTCTGTTACCTCTATTTTAACACAAAATGAAAGAGCTTGCAGGGTTTTACAGCCTAAGATTGTGAAAAAAGAAGCAGACATTTTGAAGATCCGCTTCTTTGTTATAGGTTGAATACATAAGAGACCCATCTATGATTCATTAGAAAGATTGAAATAGGCAGCTACTTCCTTGGCATAGTTGTATTTCTCATTTAAGCTAGCTAGCAACTCACTATTATGGCCCCGATAGTTATCCTCGCGTCTCAATTCTTCGTACATCTCAATAAAGGGGAGGCCCTTGTCCTTGGCATCTTGGAGCTCTGCTTCATAGTCATAGGCCACCTTACGAAATTGCAGGTTGGTCACCCCATCTGCTTCGACATCGATTAGCGCATACTGAGCTCTGTGGTTTTGAATTGGTTCCCAGTCAAAATAAGGCATGCCAATAGTCCCCGGATTGAGGATCTGCTGACCCTGGCTGCCATAGCGAAGCAACTGCTTGTGGACATGACCGTAGATCGCCAGATCCGTCTGGTCATCCAGCAATTGGTCAAAGTTCTCCGTCGCATTAGCTGGACGCAAATCCCCACCATAATTCTTTTCTGGCAAATTGTGGGTCAGTGAAAAGCGAATGCCATTGACCTCCTTCTTCTCTACCAATGGAAGGGATCGAAGCCAATCAATTCGCTTAGGATCCAGTCCTTCCATAAGGTACTGAGTGAGGCGAAGGAGTTGGATCTCCTGCGGATCCTCAAGTCCGTACTCGCCATCCAAGGCTTCTAAGAGACAATCGTCCCAATTTCCCCGAACAGCCGCTGTGATCGGAATCGCATCCAGCAATTCAAAAAGGTCCTCTCTTCCAGGCCCCGGTAGCAAAATATCTCCCAAAAGCCAGTATTCCGTTGCGCCTAGAGCACGCGCATCCGCAATCACTGCCTCCAGGGCTGTCGTATCTCCGTGGATATCAGATAAAATAGCGATTCGATGGTTCATTTTAAACTCCTTATGATTGGTATGATTCAGAATCCTCCGCAACTTCCATCAAGAGACTTGCTTCTTCTTGCTTTCCTTGATGGAGCTTAGCTTGCACCGCTTCAGCCACTGCTCGTGGGATGCCAACTGTGACGATCTCATCTACAGTAGCTTCTTTGATTTTGGTCAGTGACTTGAAGTGTTTCATCAGCAACTGCTTGCGTTTTGGTCCCAAGCCTTCGATCCCATCCAGCTGGGAGGAGAAGGAATTCTTAGACCGAAGCTGGCGGTGGAAGGTGATGGCGAAACGGTGGACCTCATCCTGGATCCGTTGCAGGAGGAAAAATTCCTGCGAGGTTCGAGAAAGTTCGATGACTTGGAGAGGATCACCGAAGAGCAATTCATGGGTTTGGTGCTTGTCATTCTTTTGCAGGCCTGCGATGGGAATGTCCAGCCCCAACTCTTCTTGGATGACTTGCTTAGCGACATTAACCTGGCCCTGACCCCCATCGATGACGATTAGATCTGGTGGCGTCAAGCCATCCCGCATGACCCGACTGTAGCGTCTGCGAATGACCTCCCGCATGCTGGCATAGTCATCTGGTCCGACAACGGTCTTGATCTTGTACTTGCGGTAGTCCTTTTTACTTGGCTTCCCATTGACAAAGACCACCATGGCAGAAACGGGACTGGTCCCCATGATGTTGGAGTTGTCAAAGGACTCAATACGCACAGGAGTTGGGATTTGCAGGAGTTTTCCAAGGTTTTCAATAGCACCTTGGGTCTTCTCCATGGATTTTTCAAGGAGATTGAACTTCTGCTCCAGACTGACACGCGCATTTTTAATAGCCAGATTGACCAACTGCTTCTTCTCCCCACGCTGGGGCTTGAGGACCTTGGTATCCACTAGGGCCTTGACCGCTTCCTCATCGATATCCTGAGGGATCAGGATTTCATTGGGGATCAGGTGGGATTTCTCCTGGTAAAACTGCCCCACATAGGTCAAAAAATCCTCGTCCGGATCATTGTAGTAAGGAAAAAGGTTGACGTCGCGCTCGATCAGCTTACCCTGACGGACAAAGAAGACCTGCACACACATCCAGCCTTTGTCCACGTAGTAGCCAAAGACATCCCGGTTCTGCAAATCCTTAGCCATGACCCGCTGTTTGGTCCGCAGGGTCCCGATGGCCTGGATCAGATCGCGGTACTCGGCTGCCCGCTCAAATTCCATGTTTTGCGCAGCGGTATTCATCTTGAGCTTGAGCTCATCGATAATCTTGTCATCCTGCCCCTTGAGGAAGTCAGAAACCTCCTGGGCCATGCCCTTGAAATAGGCCTCGTCCTTGTGGCAGACTGTGTGAGCCATACATTGCCCTAAATGGTAGTAAAAGCAGACCTTGGAAGGCGGATTGGTACACTTTCGGAATGGGAAAATTCGATCCAAGAGTCGCTTGATCTCATTGGCCGCTCCTACATCTGGATAGGGGCCGAAATAGAGACCACCATCCTTTTTGACCTGGCGCGTGATGATGAGGCGCGGATAGCGCTCATTGGTAATCTTGATGAAGGGATAGGACTTGTCATCCTTGAGCATGATATTGTACTTAGGCTTGTTCTCCTTGATGAGGTTGATCTCAAGAAGCAAGGCCTCAATATTGGACTCAGTGACGATAAACTCAAAATCTACAATCTCAGATACCAGCGCTTCCGTCTTAGTATCGTGGCTCCCTCTGAAATAAGAGCGCACCCGATTGCGAAGATTCTTGGCCTTCCCCACATAGATGATGGTACCGTTCTTGTCTTTGTGAATGTAACAGCCCGGACTCGTCGGCAAGAGCTCGAGCTTGGATTTAATCAAGTTATTCATACTCTCTATTATAGCAAAAAAGGGAGGGGTTAGCCTCTCTCTAGTATGTTTGTATTATTGTTATCCACCTTCACCAAGTAAAAAATAATTATTAAATAGTATATCAGACCCTCATCCTCAATCCTTCATCTTCACTTGCCCTTTTTCATAGCAAAAAAGAGGGATCTAAAAGGATCCCCCTTTGAAAGTAATCGATAAACTTTATCCTTTGAGATTAGCCATCTGGAAGAGCGGAATCACATAAGGAACAATAGACATCAGGATAGTGAATAGCACGAAGAACCAGAACCAGAAGGAAGCGAGGGCACGCTGGAAAACTCCCGGTTGAGGTTTATTGGCTTGAATATAAGCTTTGATAGCTGGCCATTTAGTCGCAAGAACCACTATCATGACAATGGAACCAATAGCTAAAACACCAATTTGGAGCCAATTCGCTAGCCCCTCGTCCACATGATAGGCCACATAATGCAAGCCTTGGGAAATCACAAAGTTATTGAAAATGTGATAGAAAATAGCCCACCAGATATTGTATTCAAAGGCAATGTAGCCGAAACCTAGACCAATGATACTCGCGAAAAAGAGCTGATCAAAATTGGCATGGAAGAGACCAAACAAGATAGCCGTCATGACAATGGCAAAGACCTTGCCATACCGTTCCAAGCCACGCAAGCCTGCCCCACGGAAGAAGAATTCCTCTGTGATTGGACCAAAAAACCCAGCATACAAGAGCATAGTCCATGATCGCTCAATCGTATCACCTAGATCTGGTGTTGGAGAATGAAGGCCAATGGTCTCAAACATGCGCTCAATCATTTGTGTCATCACAGATGAAAAGACTTGAGAAAAGCCAAGAAAGGCGAGAAGAATAAAGAAGACTGAAAGAGTCATCTTACGTCCCTTGTGCTTAAGATCATATTTATAAAGGGCCTTCTTGCGATAGACATTAAAGAGAAAGAGTCCAATGGAAATAGAGATAAGGTAGGGAATACCTGCCCAAACATTCAGGGCATTGAGTTTCTCCGTTACTTGACTTGGATCTTTTCTGAGAGAGCCTGCAATGGTCAATCCAAGGAGGACTTCCCACAGGACGGTTACCAAGGTCATTACCAAGAGATAAATGGCAAGTGTACCGGAATACCTTCCTATATCTTTTTTAGGGTCTAATAATCGGTTGTATTGGTTCATTTCTTCCTCCTAGAAAATAGATAAAAACTCGCACACATTCCTTCGTATAAGACAAAGAAAATCAAAAAGGCATGCATAAAGTAGTCTTCTGGTAATGCAAGAATAATCGAATCCACGCGCGGATCAAAGAGCCAAGTATTGTCCCCAGCAAATAAGACTTGATGAAAGAGCGTAAAGAATTGATCAAAGCCAATCATAACAGCCATCACTGCAAGCACTACTGGTAAAACCATCATCCAAAAGAAGAGACTACGGTACAAGGTAAGGTAGCCTTTTTTGACGACTGTCCGCATAAACTGGATAAAACCAGGTAGTGTGACCACAAAAACAACCGTCACTAAGTGAAATAAGTACTTGACGGCCTCAAAATGGTGCAGTCCATTTTTTGAAGAGGGGAATTGAGGCATCTTCAACACCCATTGAAAAGGATTGGTCAAGTAGTTCATCAAGACATTAAAATTCTTCATGATAACAGAAGCCGAAAAACCAGTCCGGCTTTGAATCCCCAACCAATGAATCTCCATGGGATAGAGGGCCCAGGCTAGAGCAATGGTGAGAAGGATTGCAGCTGACAAGATAAAGAAAAATAGGTTGATTGATTTCAAACTTTTAAGCATCAAAATCCCACTCCGCTAAACTGGAAACAACATGTGTCGGTGCAATTGGTAAGGTCGGCACTTCTTCTGGTTTGGTAAAACCTGTCGTCACCAAAAGGGTTGGAATCCCATTGTCAATACCTGCACGAATATCTGTTAGATAATTATCCCCGACCATAACGACTTCTTCTCTTTCAAGACCCAAGTGTTCAATAGCCTTATCCATGATGATGGCCTTTGGTTTTCCAATGATCACTGGCTCCACCCGTGTCGCTGCTTCGACAAGGGCAATCAGGGATCCCGCACCCGGCATCAAGCCACGCTCTGTTGGAATGTTCAGGTCCGGATTGGTTCCAATAAAGTGAGCTCCTTTTTGAATCGCCAAGGTCGCAATAGCAAACTTCTCATAATCCACTTGCCAATCCAGGCCAATCACCACATAATCAGGCGCTTCTTCATCGATGATATAGCCAGCTTCTTCAATAGCATCTTTGAGCCCCGCTTCTCCGATCACATAGACCTTTTTGCCCAGATTTTGATCATTCATGTAGTCAATGGTCGCAAGGGTAGCTGTATAGATAGTCGAAACTGGGGTTTCAATATTGAAATGAGTGGCCAACATATCCCGAACAGTCTCTGGTGTGCGGGTTGTATTGTTGGTCACAAAGAGATAGGGAATCTCACGCGCCTGCAGTTCATGAACAAAAGCTTCTCCTGCAGGAATTCGTGATTTTCCTTTGTAAATAGTGCCATCCAAATCAATCAAATAGCCCTTATAGTGCATTTATTCTTCCCTTTCTGTGTCAGCTTCTTCATGCAACTTCTCTGCATCGACTCGTCCACCAGAACCATATAAGAGCAAGGCTCCAGCATAGAGGACAAATTGTAACACCAAACCTGTAAAATTAATCCCTTGACTTCCCGATTGGGTGAACAAGAAGGATGCTACCATGAGGATCACAATGGTCAATAACAAGCCTATCACGGTTGCCTGATCCACACTGATTTGATAAACCGTGCGTTTGGTGCTCCGATTTTTCCCGTCAGACTTAGTTTCTGGTTGCAAATTCTCCACAAAATCCGTCACTAAGGTCGCAGCGAGGCTGACTGTTGTGCTAAAGAGCACGCCTTGGGACAAGCGGTGATAGAAATTGGACCAGAAGGATCCTGATTGGCTAGTAATCCCAATCGAGAAGATCATGACCGGTAAAAGAAAGGCCAAGGTGAAATGGATCCAGACCCGATACCAGCGTACATCTTCTCTTAAAAAGCGATTAAAACTCTCTAAATTCAAGCGATAGCGGAAAAATTTATAAATTTCCTCTACTAGGATGATGCCCAAAGCACAAAGAGTCAAGAGCCAATCTCCCAACATGTACAAAGGGTTCTTTTGACGCTTGGCATAGGCCACAACCCGTTTTTGATAGCTTTCAAGTTCCTGTTTTTTATTTTTTAATCTTCTACTTTCCATAATTCCAACCCTTTTCTTCTACTTCTTCCCACTCAATTTCAGCTTGGGCATTGATCTGACCATCTGAAGTAATTTGGTGCTGAGTTTTCAAGCCCTCTTGTTCATATTGAGAGGTGATGAGACCTCCTGCCAGCACTTCTTTGACATATTTCAGATGAACTTTTTTAGGGACATGATGGGTCAAGAAGTCTGCTCCCATCACCTCAAAAACCCAATCCAAGTACTTGCTATTGTTGACATGTCCGTTCATATCCAAGTCGTAAAACCGAACCCGGTATTCTTGTTCGACGCTGCCTTCTAATTCTTTGAAACGGGGACCACGGAGCATGGTTTTTGAAAATTCAGAGTCAAAGGCATCCGTGATTTCACTCATAACAGGATGAACCTTGCGTGTAACACGATCCATCAAGACAAAGGTCGCGACCATCTCAATGATAGTATTTCCTGCTTCATCCTTGATATTAAAGGCCCGGTAGCAGAAAAGTCGATTGTGACTCTTGGCATAGGTTTCGATAGTGATTTTCTCATCAAAAACAGGGAGACGCTCGATCTTCATATTGTAATCCGTGATAATCCAGACTAGATTGTAGTTCTCTAAAATGTACATATCACTCATACCCAGCTCAATCGATTGCATGCCCGATACCTGTAAAGACAGCAAGATCAATTGGGGAATTTTTATAAATCCATTGACATCGCTCATATCAAAAGGAATTTTCATGCTGTATTCAAATGTTTTTGCCATCTTCTACTCCAAAATAAACTTCTCTGCTACAGTGTCTCCTAAAAAGAGACCTTTCTTGGTCATGCGAACAATATCCTTGTCAGGCACCAAGAGCCCCTGCTGGATCAATTCCTCAACCACTAATCCATATTGTTGGTCAAAATTCACACCAAACTTTTCTTCGAAACGCTTCTTGGAAACGCCTGTTTTCTTACGGAGTCCTAGAAACATCTCTTCTTCCATCATTTCTGTCTGACTCAGATGTTCTTCTTGGACACGCGCATTTCCCTTTTCGACCGCCTGCATATAGTGACGGATAGGCCCATGATTCTTATAGCGAACGCCATTGACATAGCCGGATGCACCAGCTCCTAAGCCATAATACTCCGCATTATTCCAATACATGAGGTTGTGCCGACTTTCAAAACCAGGCTTGGAGAAATTGGAAATTTCATAATGCTCAAAGCCCGCACGCTCCAACTCCTGAATGATGTATTCAAACATTTCCGCTTCTAACTCCTCCTTTGGTAGAGGAAGCTTGCCCCGTCTCATGCGATTCATAAAGACCGTGTGATTCTCCAGAATCAAACTATAGAGACTCATGTGGGGAATGTCAAGGGCAAGAGCCTTAGCGACATTTTCCTGGACCTGCTCCATAGTTTGCGTCGGAAGCGCATAGATGAGGTCGATCGAAATATTGTCAAAACCAGCCAGCTTCAGACGATCGATATTGTCATAGATATCCTGCTCTTGATGGCTCCGACCAATCTTTTTGAGCAAGCGATTATCAAAGGTCTGTACCCCCAATGAAACCCGATTAACCGGTGAATCCTTTAAAACAGCGATCTTATCCGGATCCAAATCACCAGGATTAGCCTCGATGGTCAACTCCTCCATCTGAGAAAGATCAAGCGACTTAGTTAGCTCCTTGAGCAGATAGGCTAGCTGATCTGCAGATAAGGCTGTCGGTGTCCCACCCCCAATATAGAGAGTCCGTAAGTGTGTGATTTCTTCCCGACGAAATTCTTGGATCAAATGATCCAAATAAGCATCGACTGGTTGGTTCTTAATAAAGACCTTCGAAAAATCACAATAAAAACAAATCTGGGTACAAAATGGGATGTGGACATAAGCGGACGTTGGTTTTGTATGCATATCTTTAATTATACCATAAAATCCCCCCGAGTCCGAAAAGAAAAGGGAATAAGAAGCAAGGAATTCCTTGACATTAACGAATAAAAGGAATAGAATAAATCTAATCATATTCGGAGGTAAGGAGATATGAACAACTAAGTTTCGTTAAATAAAATACTTTATTTAGTGGACTGCTTGTTCTATCTCTTTTTGTGTACCCTCTCGCCTATTCTCCAACCATTTGTTGGCTAAATAAGGTTTTTTTCTGCTTGGGTTTCACTTGAATACAGCTCTACTAAATAGGTAGAGCTGTTTTTTGTCCCAGTAGAAAGGAATCTTATGCTAAAACTATCCCACCTCACTATCCGACATACAAAAGATTTACGCGATCTGGTTCGTGATCTGTCCCTAACCATTCATGAAGGAGAAAAAGTTGCCATTATTGGCGAAGAAGGGAATGGAAAATCTTCCTTACTTCAGGTCCTCATGTCCCCAAAATCTCTACCAGATTATCTGACCATAGAAGGAGAAATCACCACTTCCTTTCACTCCTATGCCTATATTCCCCAAACTTTACCGGAAGCTTTGAAGGGAAAAACCTTGGAAGATTATTTTTTTGGAGAGGACGAGCTAGACTATGCCAGCCTCTACAGATTGGCTGATCAATTGCATTTTAATAGCGAGCGCTTTGCAAGCGATCAAGCTATCGGAAGTCTATCTGGAGGAGAAGCCCTCAAAGTCCAACTGCTTCACGAACTTTGTTGTCCTCATGAATTGCTATTTTTAGATGAACCTTCAAATGATCTGGATTTGGAGACCTTGGATTGGCTCCAGCAGATGATCCAAACGAGTCCCCAAACCATCCTATTTATTTCCCATCATGAAGATTTTTTGACTCAGACGGCGGATACCATCATTCACCTCAGACAGATCAAACACCGCAAGGAGGCTGAAACCATTGTAGAGCACCTAGGCTATCAAGACTACAGTAATCAGAGGGAGCAACAATTCAAGCAACAGTCTCAGCAAGCGGCCAACGATCAACGAGCCTACAAGAAAACAATGGAGAAGCACCGTCGCGTCCGTCAGCAAGTCGAAACATCCTTACGAAACACCAAGGATAGCACTGCCGGACGTCTCCTAGCAAAGAAAATGAAGTCCCTCCTCTCACAAGAAAAGCGCTACGAGCGAGAATTCCAATCCATGACTTCCCAACCCTATGATGAGGAAATCATCAATCTGCATTTCCCTCCCCTCACTCCCTTGTCTCCTCAAAAACGAGTCCTTCTCTTAGATCAGGAAGAGCTCGCAATTGGTGACCGTGTCCTGGTCAAGAACCTCTCTCTTACTCTTCTAGGACAGGATAAAATAGGGATTATCGGTTCCAACGGTGTAGGGAAATCCACTTTTCTAAAAATGATCTGGGAGATCTTACGGAAGAATGAAAGTATTCGCACTGCCTATATGCCTCAAGATTACACTGAACGCCTTCCTTTGACTCAGACACCGGTTCAATTTCTACAGCATTCAGGCGATCGCGAAGAAATCAACACCATTCAATTGCATTTAGCCTCCCTCAACTTTACTTATTCTGAAATGCACCATCCTATCTCTGAACTTTCTGGTGGCCAGCAAGGCAAACTCTTTCTCCTTCAATTAGTACTCACAAGTCCCCAGTTTCTGCTCTTGGACGAGCCTACTCGCAATTTTTCCCCCACTTCCCAACCAGAAATTCGTCGCCTATTCGCAGACTACCCAGGCGGACTGGTTACAGTCTCCCACGATCGGACCTTCCTCAAAGAAGTCTGCCAAAAAATCTATTGTCTGACAGAAAATGGCTTCGTAGAGATAGAGTCGCTCTAACGTAAAAAAGATTGGATAAAAAACCAATCTTGTAGAACGAAGAAAAAATGTTCTATTATACAAATCTAACAAATCCAGAGTTATCCAAGCCTCTATTGAAACTTTTCCGCCGTGAGAAAAGTGCCTGAAACGTAATAGTTTCAGGCACTCGGAATTATTGAGACCTTAGGCTCAATAATTAGTCATGGAACTTCGAAGAAGTTCGCTGACGTCCGTTCTCACCTAAGGAAAGTTTCTAAGAGGACTTTGTCTTCAATTTGAAAGATTGGCAAAAACCAATCTTTTTTCTAATTCTTCCCTGCCTCTTGTCCCATTTCTTGGGTGCGTTTGTAGGTAGCTTCCACTCCTGCAATGATGTTGCCTCGTAAGCCGACTTGTTCTAAGCGATTGACTCCTGCGATGGTTGAGCCACCTGGGCTACAAACTGCATCCTTCAAGCTTCCAGGATGTTGCCCCGTCTCTAAGACCATACTGGCGGCCCCTTTGAAAGTCTGAGCCGCCATCTGAAGAGACTGACTACGTGGTAATCCCAAGGCTACTCCTGCATCCGCCATTGCCTCGATCATCTGATAGACAAAGGCTGGACCACAGCCTGCAACAGCAGTTGCAGGATCCATCAATCTTTCTTCGATTTCATAGAGAGCTCCTGCTCCTGCTAAGAGCTGTTTGATTTGGGCTAGTTGCTGATCTGTCACTGCTTGGGAGCGGGTCAGACTGATGACACCTTGACCAATGGCTACGGGCGTATTAGGCATGATGCGGATGAGCCCCACCCGCTCATTTTTAACTACACTTGCCATTTGCTCCAGTTCCAGACCTGCTGCCATAGAAACCAAGAGGAGATTGGAACGTTGTCCCAAAATGTCCTGGTACTCTTCAAGTAAAGGGCAGATTTGATAGGGTTTAACCCCTAAGAAGATGACCTCCGCCTCTTGAAAGACTTGTTCAAGATTAGACGCAGTTCCCCCATACTGGCTGATAAACTCTTCCACCTTTTGTGGGGAACGGTTGACCAAGAGCAGGTCTGTACTAGCCACTTCTTTTGCGACCGCTTTGGCCAGACTAGCTCCCATGTTTCCAAGACCGATAAATGCTACTTTCATGACTTACCTCACTTGACCATTTCCACTGACGATATACTTGTAACTAGTCATCTCCCGCAGTCCCATCGGTCCACGCGCATGGAGTTTTTGGGTCGAGATCCCCATTTCACAACCTAGGCCAAATTGTCCCCCATCTGTAAAGCGTGTAGACGCATTGACATAAACAGCTGCTGAATCTACTTGCTTGGTAAAATAAGCGGCTGTATCAGGATTTTCAGTCACAATGGCATCCGAATGATGGGTGCTATGAGCTTCTATGTGGCCTACCGCTTCCTTGACTCCATCAACAACCTTGACTGCTAAAATATAATCTAAAAATTCGGTATCAAAATCCTGCTCCTGCGCTACTGTTCCCGAAATGATGGCCTGTGCGTCCTCATCTAGGCGCAACTCAACCGATCTTTCCCGCTCATCCACTAAGCGCTCTTTGACCAAGGGCAAGAAATCAGACGCGATCGCTTGATCGACCAACAAGACCTCCATAGCATTGCAGACAGAGGGGCGACTGGTCTTGGCATTTTCAATAATCGCTAGGGCTTTCTGGAAGTCAGCCTCCTTGTCCACATAGACATGAACAATTCCTGTTCCTGTCTCGATCACAGGGACAATAGCATTTTCAACCACTGCTTGGATCAAGCCAGCTCCTCCTCTTGGAATGAGCAAATCGAGATCGCCCTTAGCCTTCATCATAGCAAGGCTGGACGCTCGACTCGTATCTTGGATCAATTGGAGAAGGTCTGGATTGAGTCCAGCTTCTTCCAATCCACCCTTGAGTGCGGTCACGATCGCTTGGGCAGAATGAAAGGCATCCTTTCCAGTACGAAGAACCACTGCATTTCCACTCTTGATGGCAAGCGCTGCAGCGTCTGACGTTACATTTGGACGACTTTCATAAATGATCCCAATGACGCCCATAGCGACTCGAATCTTCTGGATTTTAAGGCCATTTTCCAAAACTTCAGTATCCAGCACTTCCCCAATCGGATCTGACAGATCGATTAAAGCACGGATCCCTTCTGCCATCCCTTCAATCCGCTCTTGATCAAGAAATAGACGATCTAGCATGACTTCAGAGATCTTCCCGCGTGCCGCTTCCATATCGATTTGATTGGTTGCTAAAATGGCTTCCGTCGCTTTCAGAAGCTGGCTGGCCATAGCTTCTAAGGCCTGATTTTTAAGAGCTGTACTGGCCGTATTGATGCTTTTCTTAGCCGATCCCGCTAAGGCAAATTGTTCTTGTGTTGTTTCCATACATTTTCCTTTAGAATTCTGTAAAGAGTAAGTCAATCTCAGGAGTTACCGAGATCCAATCATCCCGGTGGATGAGGATTCCCTTGGCTTTTTTAGATTGGAGCATATCGCGCACAGCCGACTGGCCGAGACGAACTTTCCCTTTCCCTAGTAATTGTCCTGACTCTTGATGATAGACGCTGACGATGTCTTGATAAGAAAAATCCCCTTCTGCCTTAGTCACACCCGAAATTAATAAGCTCTTTCCATATTGCAACAAGGCCTCAGCCGCTCCAGCATCCACCCAAAGAGCTCCTTTACTTTCTGCATAAAAGGCTAGCCATTGCTTCTGGGTTTTTAAACCCTTGTCCTCTGCAAGGAAGTAACTGCCATCTGCTTGCTCTTGCGCCGCTTCGATCAAGGCATCAGGCTTGAGAGATGAGCAAATATAGACAGGAACCCCAGACTCTGTCGCAAGGGTCGCTGCCTTGAGTTTGGTCAGCATACCGCCAGTTCCATTGCTACTACCCGCACCTCCAGCCATCTCGATCATCTCGCGAGAAATGTGCTCGATCCGCTCCAAACGCTTGGCTGTTGGATCCTGAGAAGGATTGGCTGTATAGAGGCCATCGACATCCGTCAACAGCACCAAAAGATCCGCTTGGGCCATGGCCGCAACCTGCGCACTCAAGGTATCATTGTCACCAACTTTTAGCTCAGCGATAGAGACCGTATCATTTTCATTGATAATCGGAATCGCCCCACGGTTGAGTAAGACAGAAAGGGCCTGGTGGGCATTCTTATAGCGACGTTGATCCGCAAAGTCATCCTGGGTTAATAAAATCTGTGCAGAAACAATATTGCGTAAAAGAAGATTAGAGGTATATTCTTCCATCAATAAACCTTGACCAACTGCCGCAGAGGCTTGCTTGTCTGCCACCTTAATCGGCCGTTTCTTAAAACCAAGGGCACCAAACCCAGCAGCAACCGCCCCTGATGAGACCAAGATCAACTCATGGCCCGATTCGTGTAAGAGAGCCAACTGCTGGGTGATGACCTTGACCTTCTGTCTAGAGAGGCTCCCGTCTGGATTGGTCAAAGACGAGGTCCCTACTTTAAAGACGATTCGTTTTGCTTTCATCGCTGTGATTCTTTCTAATACTATTTATTTCGTAAGTAATGAAAGTGACTGAATCTCCATTCAGCCATTCTCCATTATCCTTTTCGAAGGTCTTCCAGCGTTTTCTCAAAGATCGCTGGCACTTCTGCTGTAAATTCCAAAGTCTCTCCTGTGCGAGGGTGGGTGAAACCAAGTGTCCGCGCATGAAGAAACTGTCCTTGTCCTTTGAGTGTTTTCTTAGGTCCATAAGCAGGATCTCCAGCTACTGGATGGCCAATATAGGCCATATGCACCCGAATTTGGTGGGTCCGACCAGTCTCCAGTTGCAACTCTACCAGCGTGTAATCCCCAAAGCGTTCCAAGACTTGAAAACGGGTCACTGCAGGTTTTCCTTTAGCCGTCACTGCTTGTTTTTTCCGGTCCTTTTCACTGCGACCAATTGGTGCTTCGATCATGCCCCGATCGTTAGGAAGATTGCCATGGACAATGGCCCAATACTTCCGGAGAGGTTTTTTGTCTTTGAGTTCCTCTGCTAAGGCGACGTGGGCTTGGTCATTTTTTGCGACCATCAAGAGGCCTGACGTGTCTTTGTCGATCCGATGAACGATCCCTGGACGCAATTCTCCATTGATCCCTGAAAGGTCCTTGACATGGTATAACAGTGCATTGACCAAGGTCCCGCTGGTGTGGCCGGCACTCGGGTGAACAACCATGCCTTGGGGTTTATTGACGACGACGACATCCTGGTCCTCATAGACGATGTCTAAGGGCAGATCTTCTGCTTCATAGCTGACCTCTTCCACTTCTGGGACTTCATACTGGATGATGTCTCCTTCTTTGACCGTATACTTAGCTTTTTTCACAGTTCCATTGACCAGAACTTTTCCTTCTTTGATCTGCTCATTGGCTACAGCTCGTGACAAGGGAGTCAAATCCGCCAAAGCCTTATCCAGTCGCGCACCGGCTACTTCGATTTTAATTTCCATGCGTTTCCTCTTTCAACATCAGGATCAGGAGCAAGAAAACTCCAACTGTCAAATAACTATCTGCTACATTAAAAATGGCAAAATTCATAAAATCCAGGTGGAACATATCGACCACAAAGCCCTGACGCAGGCGATCGATAAAATTCCCCAAGCCACCTGCAATCACCAAGGTCAAGCCCATCACCATCCAAAGCGACCCCTTAAGGTGCTTATAAAGATAGTAAAAGGCCCCTACCATCACGACTAGAGTGATGAGGGTAAAGAACCATTGCTGATTTTCAAGAAGCGAAAAAGCTGCACCTGTGTTTTGAAGATAAGTCAGGCTGACCACATGGGGAATAAAAGACTTGACGACACCCAGTGGAATGTTCTTCACCACATACCATTTGACCAGCTGATCCAGTAGGACCAAAAGGACAATCGCTACTGGGACCATTGTTTTTCTCTTCATTTCTTACCTCTTTTGATCAAAATATTCTACCATGACCTCGACAAACTTCTCTGCTACAGGAGAGAGATCCATCTCTTCGCGTTTGACATAGACCATTTTATTGTCCAGGTTGTCTTCCAAAGGAATCACGGTAATGCCATTCACTGACTGGCTATCCAAAAAGCCTGATCCCGTCGCATAAGCATCTGTCCGTTCCAAGATTCCATTCAAGGTAGCCCGGTCGGTCACATTGAACATTTGTGAGCTCGAGCTGGTATCGACAAAGTTCTCTGAATAATAGAGGTACTCATCTTTTTCTTGGGTAAAGCGAACAGTTGGCAACTGAGCTAGATCTTCCATGACCAGTTTTTTCTTCTTAGCCAGAGGGTGTCCCTTGCGAAGGTAAATATGAGTCTGAAAAGGAATCAAATCCACCACTTCAAGCCCTAATTTATCGACCCGTTGCATAATTCCCTTGGTATTTTGACGGTTGAGATAAATAATCCCCAACTCACTATGCCCTTGAGCCACTTCGTCCAAAATTTGGACCGTTGTTGATTCAAAGATGCGGAAGTTTTTATTTTCCGGATAGCGGATCGAGAATTCCGTCATCAAAGGTGGCAAGAAGTCATAGTGTTGACTAGAAATAGAGAATTCTTTCTTCTCTTCTTCGGGACTGGCATATTGATTTTGAAAAATATCAAACCCTTTGACCACATCCTGCGCTTTTTCATAAAATTCCATTCCCCGACGGGTCAAAAAAGTCCCCGAACTAGTCCGACGAAAAATCTTAAACCCCAGTTCTTTTTCCAGATCTCTGACGGAGATGGACAAGCTCGGCTGACTCACATACATTTTTTCAGCAGCCTCACGAAAAGTACCACTATTGGCAATCGCCACTACATATCGTAATTGTTGTATATTCATTCTATTTTCCTTATTACAGTATCGATCTATTATACCATAAATTAGGGGCTGAAAGAAGAGATGGGTTTAAGAGACCTTCTTCTCGTGAAAATAAAAAACTGGAACTAAAACAGTTCCAGTTGATCCTTATTCAATCACTTGAGTTTCAGCTACTTTCTTGTACCAATGAGCCGATTTCTTCGGATAGCGCTTTTGGGTTTCAAAGTCTACATAGAAGAGACCATA